>NZ_CAJMXD010000369.1:0-2889 GCF_905219685.1 Barnesiella sp. CU968 | reverse complement strand
CCAGAAAATCGCGTAACCAACATGAATACAGAGTTTAACAATTTCGCATTAACAGATTTTAAGAGACGCCAGTGATACATTTATTAATTTGACATTATGAAAATTAGAAATATAATATTGTCAGTATTGACAACAGCAGTGTCATCCTTTGGAGTCGTTGCGTCTCCTGGAGGTGTGACTCCTGCTGCCTCAAAGGTGAGTGAGGATTTTAATTCCATGTGGTCTGATAACACGCCAACTTTGAATCTTCCGGAAGGATGGCGAGTGGATAGAAATTTGACAGCTCCCAGAAAAGTTGGCAAATGGAATGACGCGGTGACCGACGTTATGTATACAGGCGGTGCGAATCTTGCATCGAATGCAAAAAACGGAACATGGAACTGGGGACCGGATGATGCTTCTTCGGATCGCGCGGTGGGTGGATTGTCTACTACGGTAAGCAATGGAACACGCTGCGTGAGCTACATGACAAAACTCACGAATGAGGATGACGCCAAGATTATAAATTATCTTGACATATCATATGTGGTTGAGAAATATCGTTTAGGCGCTAACGCGGCAGGTTTCTCCGTGCAGCTTTATTGGTCGGGCGATGGCGAAAAATGGTATTCGGCAGGGGAAAGCTTCAATACATATTTCCCGGCGGATGCAAGCACGGCAGGAGTGGCTGTCGTTCCTGTCTCTCAGACCGAGGTTGGCAACTCCCTGCGGGTGCATGTTGAACCGAAGAAAGATATTTATCTGGCATGGAATATATCTGTTGCTTCCGGGTCGACTCCGGATAAGGCACAAGGACTTGCTATAGATGATGTAGAGATTCAGGCATCTTTTACCGATAAGGATGATGACTGGAAAGATCCTTCGGAAGATGTGCCCGAGATTAATCATTCGGGAATATACATGCGTGGACAGGATGGATGGGATGCTTCGGATGAATGGGAGTTTGACAAAATAGATGAAACCACCTTTGTGCTCAGGGATAAAATCATTTCCGGCACTTTCAAAATTGCGGATGCATCCTGGAGCGCATCTTGCAATTACGGTTCGAACGGCACGAATATTGTAATGGATATGCCTTACGAGTTGAAGGCTGGTGTTGACGGCAATATTTCTTGCGGACCGAATGTGTTCAATTGTTCCTTAATTACATTGACAATAAAGGATGGAGTCGCGACTTTGCTTCTCAGTGCTAACGAAGACGCAGAAGGTCTAACCTCCGTTTATGTGATAGGAGACAATAACGGTTGGAATTATATGGATGCTTCCGGCATCTTGAAATATGATGCTTCTGATAAACTTTTTAAAGGCAGGGTTTCAATGCCTGCCGGCTCTGACGGTTTGAGCCGTTGGATGATCTATCAGCGCTTGGGTATGGCAGGTGCATGGGGACTTAATGAAGATTCCTCGTTGCCATCAACGGAAGGGACGCTGATCAAAGGTAAGAAATGTAATGCGTGTGTGGAGCCGGGCACGTATGACATAACTTTTGACTTGCAAACAGGTGGATATACGTTTACAAAAGTCAGTTCGGCGGTATCTTCTCTTGTAATTAATCCGGTTGAGACAATCCTTGTGCCGGAGCTTCCTTCGGAAATAAAGGTTCTTTCGCTCAATAATTCGCTGATCTATTATAATGATCAGGATGTGATGTTCAATGACATAGCCAAAGGAGAAGGGAAAGTGGCGGAATGGACTAAGCATACACTGTTAGGTAAACCCCTTTCAACCCATTGGAATGAAGGGGAAGGTCTTGCAGATGACGGGCAACCAGGCGCAAAAATGCTCGTGCGTTCACAACCTTGGAGCCATATTATTCTTCAGGAACAGAGCTCCCTTCCTCGCACTGATCCCGAAACGTTCCGCAATAATGTAAAGTTATGGGTGGAATATATCCGTCAACGTTGTCCGAATCCGAATGCTGTAATCATTATGCCTGTAAACTGGGCATACGCAGGAGATTGGGGTAACTTTACAAAATTTAATGAATTGTTCATTGCCAACTATTCCAAGGTTGCGGCTGAGTTCGGGATAGTGCTTTGTCCTGTGGCAAATGCATACCAGGCTGTTTATGATGATAAGGGTGCGGTCGCAGCCGAAGGATTGTTTCTGGATGACAGACATCCTACAGCAAAAGCTACATACATGGCGGCATGTATGGAATATGGACTGATTTTCGGAACGGATCCTTTAGACATATCCACTCATCCAACTTCAATTTCTTCCGCTGAAGCATTGGAAATGAGGACATATGCATCTAATGCCCTTAAAGGTTTTATACAGACTGTTGATCATCATTCCGGAATGATCAATTTCGATGCGCGTATGTCGGATGAATTTGGTATGGATGTTGAAGGGGATATAACATTCCATGCGGATAACGGGGCTACAATTTCACCGGAAGGTGTGTTTAAGGCTCCGGATTGCAATGAAGCGGTGTATAATGTTACTGCAAATGGTGGAGGTTTTGAAGCAAAAGCTGTGGTGATGGTAAGAAAAGCGGTTGAGAAGATGGATATCATCCCTTCTGTAGATATGTCGGCAGGAAATACGCACTACATTCAAAATTTTGATGAAATAGGAGATGCTGCAGCGGCACGCTTGCCTAAGGGATGGCGTGTGCAGGGGCAACAGGATGGAGAGCTGCCGTCTTTCTATAAAGGGGTGGAAAATACCACATATGCCGGAGGGGTGTCTCTTCCGTCTAATGCTAAGAACGGATTGTGGAATTTTGGTGCATCCACGTCTACGGATCGTGCGGTGGGTGGTATCACAACCGGTGTTGCCGGTGGCACGCGTAAGGTTAACGTCATGTTGTTGCTGACCAATAGCGGTAAAAAGAAACTTACGGATATTTCATTAAGTTATGATATCGAGAAATATCGTAAAGGT
>NZ_CAJMXD010000368.1:0-2902 GCF_905219685.1 Barnesiella sp. CU968 | reverse complement strand
ACGCAGAAACCGAGAAATCTGGGATATATGACTGTTGTGTCGGCAAGGTTCAGCTGCCCTTTCTTCAGCAGATTCCACCAGTCGCGCGATTCAATGGAGTCAGTTGGTTCTGCCCCCGTTGCCGGGAGGGCGATAAGCATAATGGAAATCAATGTAATGGTTATAAACGGTCTTGTCATGTATAGATCGATATAACTGTAATGGTTCGTTAAAAGTTTATTGTTCGTTGGGGAAAAGGCTGCCTGTTCATCTTATCCCGCGTGCGTTGAGAGCCTTCTGATAGCGACGTGCGTTACGGGAGTGTTCTTCGAAGCTGGTTGCGAAGTTGTGGGTGCCGGAGAAATCTTCTTTGGCGCACATATAGAGATAGTCGTTGGGTTCGCTGTCAAGAATCGCGTCAAGTGTGGCACGCGAAGTTGTGCGTATGGGTCCGGGTGGGAGCCCCTTGTGTATGTACGTGTTGTAGGGGGATTCAACTCCAAGATGCTTTCTGGTTACGCGTCTGATTGAATAATCCTTTAGCGCGAATCTTACCGTTGGGTCTGCCTGAAGTCGCATGCCTTTCCTGAGTCTGTTTATGTATAGTCTGCCGATTGTTCCTTTTTCCG
This sequence comes from Barnesiella sp. CU968, assembly GCF_905219685.1. Taxonomy (NCBI): domain Bacteria; kingdom Pseudomonadati; phylum Bacteroidota; class Bacteroidia; order Bacteroidales; family Barnesiellaceae; genus Barnesiella; species Barnesiella sp. CU968. Next base: position 2,294 of record NZ_CAJMXD010000368.1, on the reverse strand, counting down.
AAAGTTTGTTGGTCTCCTCATCTGTTATGGAGGCAACGGTCATTATCTCGGCGGGGGTCGCACCGAGAGCTTCTGCCTTATTTCTGTTTATATCGTTCCAGAAAGAGGAATAATTGCGACCGATTTTTGCAATAAGTTCCTGGGGAGATGTGGTCCAGTAGACTTCATATGTGTCATCGAGGAATAGAGCCATTGCCTGATTGTAGTCAAGACCGTATGGCTCGAGCACGGCAGGGTCGGCAAGAGCCGCGCGCAGATCGTGCTCGGTAAATTCCATTTTTGCCGCGATGCGTCTGCACAGCAGGTCTATGTCGCGGAATCCGTTTATCGTTATTCTTACGGGTGTCTGTCCACCGCGAGTGAGGCGCCGCATCGCCGTCAGTGCGTTGGATCCTTCCGGAATCTCGTAGGCTCCATGACGTGTGGCGAAGTCTGTGCCACGCACTTTGCAGAGTCTTGTCACCTTCGAGGCGAATCCATTGCCGTAATATTTGGCTATGGAGTCATGAACCATCGCGCTTGTGGCATTGGCGGGAATCCGGATTATAGCGGCTTTTTCCGTGCGTTCGATAATAACTGGATAAAGCAGGAGAAGAAACGCTATTATGATAAAAGCCAACCCCAAAAGGCTGTAGAGTAGCCTTTTGGGGAGCTTTGATTGTATTTCGTTGCGCTTGGCGTTCACTTTTGTCAGCCTCTGTCTTTAAGTTTTTCAAGTTGAGGTTCAAGGGCTCGCAGACAAAGATCTACAGCCTCTTCAAATGTGTCGGCTATCTTGGAAGCGAACAAATCGGGAGTCTGCGGCACTGTCAGTTTCACCTGTGCTTCCTTGTTCATTGATGTCTCCGGTTTCACTACCTTCAGAGTCACGTCTGCATCAGTGATCGATTCGTAATGGCGGGACATTTTATCTATTTTCTTATTGATGAAGGAGACGAGTTTTTCGGAGATGTCGAAATGAATTGCTTGAATTGTAGCTTCCATAACATAAGGTTTTTATGGGTTAATACTATGGAGTGCGGTCCGTTTTGCGGCTACGCCTCCGTTCTGCGTGGGTTGCCCTGGGACATCCGTTTTTACAAAGATAAACAATAAATCTGAAATTTTGCTTATGTTTTTAATAAAAATTTTACAAATTTTCAGCATTCGGTTTTCGCACGCGGGTGTGAGGCTGCATAGGATTTTTTAAGTTCGTTGAAAGAGAGGTGCGTATATATCTGCGTGGTGGCGAGAGAGGAATGACCCAGAAATTCCTTCACAGCATCAAGCGATGCGCCGTCGTTGAGCATGGATGTGGCGAAAGTGTGGCGCAGTACATGCGGACTTTTCCGCATTGCCGATGATCCGGAAAGGGCGTTCCTGACAATGTCGTACAGAGTTNTTTTGCTTATTGCTCCGTTTGCGCCTGCGAGCAGGGGGCGGGGTGCAGGTAATGACGGATACCGTGCGTCTCGGACTTTTTGCCATTCTGCAATTTCATCAAGCAATTCCGGCGGAAGGGGCACAACGCGTTGTTTCGACCGTTTTCCTGTGACTTTTGCCTCACGGAGGGAGAAATCTATGTCGGCGTCTGTGAGTGTGCGGAGTTCTTCCTGTCTCAGACCTGTGGAATAGAGCATGAGTATGGCTATGTGTGCCCTGTGAGAGCGGAAGTCGGAGATGTCGCCATTCTTTACGATTGCCTCTATTTCCTGCTCTTTTACAAATTCGGGAAGGCGTTTCGGGGCCTTTGCCAGAATAATGTCGGCGGCGGGATTGAAAGTTATGCTGCCTCGTCTCAGGAGCCATCTGTAGAATGCCCGCAGACTCTGTGCTTTTCTTCTTAAGGTGACCGGGGAATCTTCCCTTGCCATAGAGCCGAGCCATGCCCGGATGTCGGCTGTAGTGGCTGATGCAGGGTCGAATGTCTCGCCTCCGAGCCATGCTGCAAACTGCGATATGTCGCGGCTGTAGGCTTCGACGGTCAGCCGGCTTCTGTTGAGTTCAAGCCGCATGTAGTCTTCAAATTCGCGTAGCATTACAGTGGGGCGTATGGTGTGTTGCGGGCTGAATGACAGCCGAATTGAGCATGATTGATGATATGCGAAGATTCAGCACAAACATAAAGCTTGTGCTGAATCTGTTATGGGTGCAGATAAAAGCGGCTTTTTACTGCTCAGCCTGACGAAGCTGCTGAACGTAAACGGCCTTCATCATCTTCTTGCGGTTGGTCACAGATGGTTTTTCGAAAGCCTGACGTGAACGAAGCTCTTTTACGATGCCTGTTCTTTCGAATTTACGTTTGAACTTCTTGA
>NZ_CAJMXD010000367.1:0-2927 GCF_905219685.1 Barnesiella sp. CU968 | reverse complement strand
AAGAGATTTTTACCATACTTATGCGTTCGACTTATACCCCAAAATTTGATGTTTTCAAATTTTTGTCATCTACTTAATCAGCTCTCAGAAATACAATGTGGCGATAAAACGTATTTTTACCCTCTGTGGCGTAACGCGAATGGTTACGGTTCTCAATCCGACAACGAGAGAAGAAGAGAAACGCCCTCTGAACGAAATTGCCAGCAGCCATCTTGCCCGACGTACTTTCATCGGTAATCTATACAAGAAAGTAAAAGACCCCAATCTTGTCGGCTCACTCAGTGGCCACAAGGAAGGCAGTAAAGCCTTCGCCCGCTACCGAGACATAGATGAGGACATGAAGAAGGAACTTGTCAACCTCCTCGACTAACATAGGCCACAAGATGCAAGAACTCAAGTGAAAGGAAAAAGTCATATAGATACCACCATGCAAAATAATTCACGTCCAAATGGGATTAGTGCAAATCAATCCCAGTCAAATGAAGATAATACACTTCAAGCTTTAAGATATTGGTCTAATTCTTATAAGGCTAAATGCATCGATTTCTATCTCAAGAGAGCAAACTGTCAAGTAATAGGTAATGAGTTCCGATATGGCACAGGGCAACTCATCACTGACTTGGTCCTCCTCACTCCTAGAAATACCATATCAATTGAGATTAAAACAGCGCAGGATGATCTTAGGAGACTCCCTAAACAAGTTATCGAAGCAAGCAAGGTTTTTACCCAAACTATCGTTTTTATTTCATCTGAACACAAATGTAATGCTCTCAAAATGTTGCCTAACACTGTGGGAATTATAGTTGTGTCCAGTAAAGGGTGTGCCGTAATACGAACACCCCGGCGGCTTAATCCTGAACCGATGGAAGTCCTGGCTAGCATTCCCTCCTCATTCTTGAGGCGGTATTTCAAGATAGCAGAAAATATGCATTCTGATGACCTACGGATTCATGTACTTCAAGGGTATTCTTCCAAAATCAATATATGTTTCCGTCACTATCTTATAGAAAAGTATGAGCAGAACTTTGCTCAATTTCTTTCAGATAGAGGCACTCAAACACACGTTGAGGATATTGGCATACTCAATATGAAAAGTCAAATAGAACTTAGATGAGTTTTAGCCCCTGTAGCCTTCGATAAATATGGGTATTCATTCGGACAGATATCCAGAAGGAAGGAGACGATGCCGGCACTGCACCTTCGGCACATGCCAAAATTTGCTTAAGCCCCCAATTGTTACAGTCTTTAGGGAATTCTTTATCATCCCTACACCTTCGAGCTACTTGAATATAAGTATCAGCGTAGGCTGTAGTGCCGCGCGGACGGCGACATCTATGATAAAATACCATTGACTCATTACTTACATCTATTTTAGGAACCCATCCTCTTGCCATAACGACAGAATCGTTTCTGACAGGATTAATAGAGCCATAATCGCCGTATTCTATTATCTCACTTTTAACAGTTTCTGTAATAGTTGAGTAGAGCGTTAATTCTGATAAATTAAACTCATCACGTTCCACATCCCCAAACTCTGTAACATTGTTTGGATATGAAGTTGCCACTATAATAATCTTAGTTAAGTTTAGTTTTTCGATGGAACTAAGATTTCTGATTCTTGAAATACATTTCTCAGCTACATTGTTACATGAAGCTCCTGAAACATAATTGCAATCTAAGATGAGAACTAATGGAACTCCATGAAAAAACATTTCCATATCCTCATAGACACCTTCTTCTTCAATTGGATTACGATAAGTGACCTTCCCAAAGTTCTCTATTAGAGTTGAGATTTGGAGACGGACATTAGCCTCAAAATCCAAATCTTCAAAGTTCATCAGTACAGTTGGAGTAATGGAAGAAAAGATATCCTCTTCCTTTAGATTAATTAAGAAGTTAATCCAATTAGCATACCCATCCTTAGGATCATAAAGCGCGTTAGTCTCTGGTGATGCCAGGGAAGAATCAGAGGTGACATCCAAACAAATATCTTGCCCCTTAAAGACCCTCTTGATTTTAGAAAGTCTATTGTCAAATGGATATGCAGCTTTATTGTCACGAGTGACTTTTCGGCCTCTCGTGAGTTCAATGATTGGGAGAATCTTTGAGATTTGCTCTTTAGGAGTATTCTCAAGGGCTCTGATTTCTGCCTCTGCAGTTTTTACGATAAGGTTATACATAAAATCCTTATTTTAACTTATATCCAAGAGATAAGATACGATACTTCATAGCGGCAGCTGATACGCCAAATCTTTCCGCAAGTTCACCGATGTTTCTGAGACCATCATTGATACAGTGGCGAACTAACTTTTCTGGCATAAGTAGTTCACTTGCAAACTCGTTCGCTTTGTACTCCATGGAATCTAACACCTCATCTCTAAAAAATACGGCGTCTTTAAATTCAGCATTTTGCTCTCTGTGAAGTATATAATGCCCTAGTTCATGAGCCAGGGTAAAACGTTGTCTTTTCTTATTATGTTCGGAATTGATACTAATCAGCCATGTGCCATTGATGAATCGAAGCTGACCAGATTGAGTTGAATTCATGCGGACATACTCAACCTGTATATCAGGGAACATCTCAAGAGCCTTGTCGAGATTGATTTGATTATTCTCATACAATCCATTAGCCTCGGCATAATCGGTAATAGCTGCCACGTTTTTAAATAATGCTGGCTCAGCAAAGCGTGGTTGTGATGTGAGATTTGATCTATTTGGTCTTTGTCCAATACTTCCCATGGCTTAATCTTCAGTTATGGTTTGATTTGCTGCAGAACGATCCTCAATCTCATTATATAAATCATAAAGTGTCTGCATATTCTCGTCAATAGCTGACATTTGCTTAGTAAGTAGGGTGTTCAGTTCTATGTTCCAAAATTAACTCACATTATTGAGTGTCCTGGAACGCAGAACCACCCGATTCGGAG
>NZ_CAJMXD010000366.1:0-2932 GCF_905219685.1 Barnesiella sp. CU968 | reverse complement strand
GCATAATAGGTTGTATTTCTTTGGAAACCGCACAGAACGAAATGCACGGCGGTCAGGCGATACCTGCCTTTGATTTCTATCTGGCTCCATTCGTAAGGAGTTCATTCATTGAGGAAATCAAGAATCTCGAACATTTCAGCGGACAAGATCTTCATCATCTATATAATAAGGAGATAAAGGATTTCCTAAGAAAAGATCTTGAAAATCTGACAGGCGAAGACAGACTTCTCCAGCATGCGGTCAACAAGACTGTGGAAAGAGTACATCAGGCTATGGAGGCTTTTATACACAATATGAATACAATCCATTCGCGTGGTGGTAATCAGGTTGTATTTTCATCCATCAATTATGGAACCGACACTTCTGCTGAGGGAAGATGCGTCATACGCGAGATATTGAATTCCACATATGAAGGAGTCGGGAACGGTGCTACTGCAATCTTCCCCATACAGATTTGGAAAAAGAAACGCGGTGTCAGTTACCTGCCAGAAGATCCCAATTATGATCTTTACAAACTTGCATGCAAGGTTACGGCAAGAAGATTTTTTCCCAACTTCGTAAACCTAGATGCCTCATTCAACCAACACGAAAAATGGCGTGCAGACGACCCGGAAAGATATAAATATGAGGTAGCAACCATGGGATGCCGCACGAGAGTATTTGAAAACCGATATGGAGAAAAAACATCAATAGGCAGAGGCAACATTTCGTTTTCTACAATCAATATCGTGCGCATAGCAATTGAGCTTATGGGCATCCGTGAAAAAGAGGAAAGAATCGAACGTTTCTTCGAAAAGCTTGATGAAGTCCTTGACATCACCGCTCAGCAGCTTGACGAACGTTTCAATTTCCAAAAAACAGCTCTTGCCAAGCAATTCCCGCTTGTCATGAGTGCGCTTTGGAATGGGGCTGACAAACTCGGTCCCAACGACACTATCGAACCGGTAATCAATCAGGGCACGCTCGGCATAGGTTTTATCGGTCTTGCTGAATGCCTTATCGCCCTCATAGGAAAACACCATGGAGAATCAGATGAGGCACAGGCTCTCGGCTTAAAAATAATAAAACACATGAGGAGCAGAGTCAATGAGTATTGTGAGAAATATGGTCACAATTTTTCTGTACTCGCCACTCCGGCAGAGGGACTCTCGGGTAAATTCACCAAGAAAGACCGCAAGACATTCGGCATAATACCAGGGGTAACCGACAAAGAGTATTACACCAATTCCAACCATGTGCCGGTATACTATCACTGTTCGCCGCGCCATAAAGCCAAAATCGAGGCTCCCTACCATGAACTTACTGGGGGCGGACATATTTTTTATGTGGAAATAGACGGTGATGCCACGCATAATGAGGAGTCCATAATGCAGATTGTTGATCTTCTTGATCAATACAATATGGGATACGGCTCAGTAAACCACAACCGCAACCACTGCCCTCGATGCGGCTATGAGAATGCTGACCAGAATACAGACACATGCCCTAAATGCGGAACTAAATTCGAGACAATACAGCGAATCACCGGATACCTGGTCGGCACCACCGACCGATGGAATTCGGGAAAACTCGCCGAACTACATGACCGCATAGTGCATGAATGATAATGTAAATATTCTCAGGATAATCCGGGGCACCACTGTGGACGGTCCCGGATTCCGCACTTCTATATATTTCGCAGGATGCCGTCACCGTTGTCCGGGCTGTCACAATCTTCAGTCTTGGGATTTCAATGCGGGCAAAACAATGGGTATCGATGAAATACTGGAGGTTATAGAAGAAGAAGATTATGATGTGACACTGACGGGTGGAGACCCGCTGTACAATCCTGATTTTGTGATCTGTCTTGCTGACCGCATCCATTCTCTGGGACATAACATATGGCTTTATACAGGTTTCACATGGGAAGAGATTTTAAATAGCCATGCCCTTTATGATGCCGTATCTCACATAGATGTTATTGTAGACTCCCCTTTTGTTCTCTCGCAAAGAGATCCCGACCTGGCATTCAGAGGATCGTCAAATCAGAGGATAATAGATGTCGCCCAATCAATAAAAAAAGGCGGCATAAATCTTTGGCGCAGGGAATGAACCATTGCCGGCTGTGTGCGTTACATAATTAAAAGTCGTGCATCTGTACGGCATTATTGATTATAAAACCTTTATAAGCTATTTAATATTATGGGCACAAAGAAAAGCATCAAGGGCACAAAGACCGAACAGAATGTGGTCAACTCTTTTCTTGCGGAAACTCAGGCTTTCGCGCGTTATACTTTCTATGCCAGTATCGCAGACAAAGAGCAATACTTCCCCATAGGTGTCATATTCAGAGAAACCGCTGACAATGAACTTCATCATGCAAAAGTTTTCCTGAAGATGCTCGAAGACACTGAAGTCAAGGCGGATCCGGGCGTAGATGCCGGATTCCTTGGGGATACAGCTGCTAATCTACGCACTTCAATAAAGGAAGAAAGCGTTGACGGATATGAGTTTTATTACGCATGTGCAAAAACTGCAAAAGAGGAAGGATTTGATGATATTGCCAAACACTTCAAAGCAATTGCAAGTGCCGAGAAAGTCCATCACGACCGTTTTCAGAAGATGCTTGAAATGGTAGAGAACAATACTTTATGGAAACGCGACACTCCCGTAACTTGGAAATGTCTTGTCTGTGGATATACAGTAGTCGGCAAAGAACCTCCTGCCAAATGTCCCGGCTGTGACCACCCCTACCAGCATTATATCGCGATAGAAGACGGTTACGCTCCGGCTCCGCAGGATTAGTACTTTTACCACAATCTGTTTCTTAAGAGCTTGTTTAAAAATAAAAGTTAATTTGGGGTCGTAGGCTTGGAGCAGGTTTCTTCTTGAGGTGAAGGAGCATAGCGGGCTATGTGACTGAACCGAAAGGAGAAAGATGCCCAAGGCTACG
>NZ_CAJMXD010000365.1:0-2933 GCF_905219685.1 Barnesiella sp. CU968 | reverse complement strand
GGCTCTGATGGGCACGTCTACCGCCGGCATCGCGCATGCGGCTATAGCGGCGTGGATTCTTGGCAAACCGATGGGATATGTGCGCGGAAGTGCGAAAGACCATGGCAGAAACAACCGCATAGAAGGTCGTCTCGAACCGGGTGCGAAGGTGGTGGTCATTGAAGACCTCATTTCTACCGCCGGAAGCTGCATAGACGTTGTGGAGGCATTGCGCGAGGCGGGTGCCGAAGTGCTCGGTGTGGTATCTATCTTTACTTATGGCATGAAGAAGGGTCTTGACCGTCTGGAGGCTGCAGGTGTGAGAAATATCTCTCTTTCCAATCTTGATGCCCTTCTGGAGGTTGCCGTCGAAGAGAATTACGTATCGGCGGACGCCAAGGATGCCATAAAGAAATTCCGTGACAATCCTTCCGATGAATCCTGGATGAAATGATATAAAATTTATACACGATATGCGACATCTGATAGACCCTACGGATCTGACGCGCAAGGAGACAGAGGAAATCGTTGACCTTGCCCTCGACATCATTGCCAACCGTCCTGCGTATGCGGAAGCATGCAAAGGGAAAAAACTGGCGACACTCTTTTATGAACCCTCAACGCGCACACGCCTCAGCTTCACGGCTGCAATGATGGAACTCGGTGGCAACGTGCTCGGCTTTTCCGACGCGCAGAACACATCGGTCAGCAAGGGGGAGACTGTGGCAGACACATCGAAAGTGATAAGCTGCTTCGCCGACATCATCGCGATGCGCCATTTCGAGGAGGGCGCGGCATATGTCGCCGCCATGAACGCGAGCGTTCCGGTGATCAACGCCGGTGACGGCTCACACGCCCATCCTACCCAGACACTTACCGACCTGCTGACAATCAAGCGCGAGATAGGTCGTCTTGATGACATTACCATCGGTTTCTGCGGTGACCTCAGATTCGGTCGCACCGTGCATTCCCTTATCAAGGCGCTTTCCCGCCATTCGGGTGTGAAGGTTGTCCTTATCGCTCCCGATCAGTTGCGCCTTCCGGATTATATGAAACATGAGGTGTGCGACAAACATGGCGTAGACTACAGGGAAGTATCCTCGATGGAAGAGGTAATGCCTGAACTTGACGTGCTTTATATGACCCGCGTGCAGAAGGAGCGTTTTCTTGATGAAGATGAATATGATCGTCTGAAAGACAGTTTTATCCTTACTGCCGACAAATTGAAGACCGCACGTCCCGAATTGCGCGTGCTTCACCCGCTGCCTCGTGTCAACGAAATCTCGGTTGACGTTGATTCCGACCCGCGCGCCGCTTATTTCCGTCAGGTTGAGAACGGCAAGTTTGTGCGCATGGCGTTGATTCTCACACTCCTCAAATGGGCTGGCGAGGAACATGTAGCATGTCCTCCGGCACTTCCCGAAGGCACTCTCCGCAATCAGCACGTATGCTCCAACAACCGTTGCATTTCCAATATGGAGAAGGTCGATTCCCTTTTCCGCCCCTGCGACGACGGCGTTGCCCCGGTACGTTGCGTATATTGCGAATCCAAACCCCGCAAATAATCCCGGTCTTGACCGGAGGATTGTCTTTTTGACCGGATTATGTTTTAGACAGGAGGACATCAGAAACAGGAGTATAAAAAATGCCCTGTTTCTACTGTCCTCCTGTCTAAAATCTGTACTTTCTTTTGATTTAATGAAATAAAACATTAAATTTGCAATCCATAACTTCAGCAACGATATTTCAATACTATATTCTAATAAACTAATTTTCATAACAAAATGAGAAAGATTACAATCATTGGCGCCGGCATGATGGGTTCTGCCCTCGCCTTCCCCGCGGCAGAAAATGGAAACGAAGTGCATATCGTGGGCACATGCCTCGATGACGAGATCATCGACGGATATATCAAAACAGGCAAACACGAGAAATTCTGCCGTCCATTCCCTGAAAATGTCAAATTCCACTACTTCAAAGACTGGGAGGAAGTGGTTAAAGGTTCCGATTTCGTGATAGGCGGAGTCAGCTCTTTCGGCGTGGACTGGTTTCTCGAAGAAATTCTGACAAAGCTTGATCCCGCGATTCCTGTGCTTTCAGTTACCAAGGGACTGCGTGCCACAGAAGACGGCTCGCTCCTCTCCTATCCTGGCTACTGGATCAGCGAACTCGCCAAACGCGGCATCCATCGCGACGTATGTGCCGTGGGCGGTCCTTGTACCAGCTATGAACTCGTGTTCATGGATCCCACGGAAGTCGGTTTCTGCGGTAAGGACAACAAGGCTCTGCGCATGATGAAGGAAGCCATGCAGCGTCCATATTATCATATCTCCCTTACAAACGATGTCATCGGTCTTGAAAGTGCCGTGGCGCTCAAGAACGCGTTCGCCATGGCTGTGACCCTGGCTGTCGGGCTCAATACGCGCTGGCACGGAGAAGACGAACCGCAGCATTACAACTCGCAGGCAGGCACCTTCTCGCAGGCGGTAAGGGAAACCCACGCCCTCATGCAGCTTCAGGGAGGCACGTTCGAGAGTGAATGCATCGGTCTGGGCGACCTCTACGTCACGATATTCAGCGGGCGCACACGCCGCTGCGGCGTATTGATGGGTCAGGGACTCGACTATGACCAGGTTACGGAAGCCCTTGCCGGCATCACGCTCGAAAGTCTCGTGATTACCCGCATCATGGGTCAGGCAATACGTCGCAAGGCTGAGCTGGGTCTTGTAGATCTCAAGGATTTCCCCTTGCTCATGCACATAGTCGACATTCTCGACAAAGGGAAAGCCGATGCCGACATGCCATGGGAAGCCTTCACATACGAGGCGCTCTCCCCTGCCAACGACTGACGAACCGTTGAGTTTTTTGGAATGGAGCCTAAGAAACTGTTTAAATTTAATTCGAAATTTTTTATATAGTGAATCTTGTGGCTTCCTTGAGGTCTTTTATGGTTG
>NZ_CAJMXD010000364.1:0-2940 GCF_905219685.1 Barnesiella sp. CU968 | reverse complement strand
GGTGGTTTACAAAAATGAGATCAACCGGGAGATCACCGAGGCTGCCAACACGCTTGGACGCGAATTTGTTGTGCAGGTTACAGGGAAGGTTGAGGAGCGCAGCTCGAAAAATTCGAACCTTCCGACTGGTGATATAGAAGTAATCGCGGACACTTTCAGCATACTTAACCGCAGCGAGGTTCCCCCTTTCACTATCGAAGACAACACAGACGGTGGCGATGACCTCCGCATGAAATATCGCTATCTCGATCTCCGACGTCCTTGCGTAAGACGCAACCTCGAACTCCGCCACAAGATGGCATTCGAAATCAGGCGTTATCTCGATGCAGAGGGATTCCTGGAAATCGAGACTCCGATCCTGGTCAAATCTACACCCGAAGGAGCACGAGACTTCGTTGTGCCTTCCCGCATGAATCCCGGAGAGTTCTATGCCCTTCCTCAGAGTCCCCAGCTGTTCAAACAGCTTCTTATGGTAAGCGGCTACGACCGTTATTTCCAGATTGCAAAATGTTTCCGCGATGAAGACCTTCGTGCCGACCGCCAGCCGGAGTTCACTCAGATAGACTGCGAGATGAGCTTCGTGGAGCAGGAAGATGTGATCCGCACTTTCGAAGGACTTGTGAAACATATATTCAAATATGTAAAAGGAATAGACTTCACCGAAGCATTCCCACGTATCACATGGGCTGACGCCATGCAACGTTACGGTTCTGACAAACCGGACATACGTTTCGGAATGGAGTTTGTAGAACTCAATGATGTGGCAAAAGGTAAAGGCTTCAGCGTGATTGATGACGCAGAACTTACAGTCGGAATCCTTGCCAAAGGTTGCGCCAACTATTCTCGTAAACAGATAGATGAACTCACAGAATTTGTGAAACGTCCACAAATCGGTGCAAAAGGTCTCATATATGTAAAATTCGAGGCTGACGGTTCCATAAAGAGTTCTGTCGGCAAATTCTACACCGAAGAGGAGTTACGCGCATGGGGCGAAAAAGCGGGAGCTGAAGTCGGTGACCTGTTGCTTGTGATGACAGGAGAGACAATGAAGACACGCAAACAGCTTTGCGAGCTTCGTCTTGAGCTCGGCAACCGACTCGGCTTGCGCGACAAGAATGTATTCGCCCCGCTCTGGGTAGTAGACTTCCCCTTGTTCGAATGGGATGAAGAAACACAACGTTTCTATGCCATGCACCATCCTTTCACGTCTCCCAATCCGGAAGACATACCGATGCTCAAGACAGACACCGGCAAAGTCAGGGCAACCGCCTATGATATCGTTGTCAACGGCACAGAGCTTGGTGGCGGTTCCATACGTATCCACGATGCTGCACTGCAAGACCAGATGTTTGAACTGTTAGGATTCACTCCGGAGCGCGCTCAGGAGCAATTCGGCTTCCTGATGAATGCATTCAAATATGGTGCACCACCTCATGGAGGATTGGCACTCGGGTTCGACAGGTTCGTTTCCATCCTTGCGGGACTTGATACAATCCGCGACGTTATAGCTTTCCCGAAAAACAATTCAGGACGTGACGTGATGAACGAATCCCCGTCTGCCATAGACCAGAGCCAGCTTGACGAGCTCCAGCTTGAACTCAAGCCATCTGACAATTAAGAAGCTGTTTAAAATTATTACTGATTATAAATGTCGACTCCCCTCGATATCGTTGAAGCCATCAAAGCGAAAAAGATGGTGAAAGTTTCAGATATTGCGCGAACCATTGAAGAGTTTGCTCCCAAGTCATTGCAGGAAAGCTATGACAATACCGGTCTGCAGGTTGGAAACCCCGACATGCAGGTAACAGCAGCCTTGCTCTGCCTTGACATCACGGAAGAAATCCTTGACGAGGCAATCCAGCGTCAGTGTAATCTCGTCATAACCCACCACCCTCTGATCTTTCGTGGACTCAAGGAGATCACCGGGCGCACGGCAATAGAGCGTATCGTAGCGAAAGCCATACGCCATGACGTTGCAATATATTCAGCACATACCAACCTTGACTCGGCATGGGACGGCGTAAGTCATGAAATGGCACACATGCTCAATATGACCGACCTGCAAGTGCTTGAACCCAAGAACTCCGAAGGGACCACGGGAATAGGAATAATCGGAAACCTTCGTCCCACCCCAAAGCTGGAGTTTTTGCGCAAGGTGAAAGAAACGTTCGGAGTCAAGGCACTGAAGTATTCGGTTCAGTCACCTCAGTTAGTCGTGAAGCGCGTAGCCCTTTGTGGCGGATCCGGGGCTTCCTTGATCCTTGACGCAGCGAATGCCGGTGCTGATGCTATAATCACCGGAGATGTGAAGTATCACGATTTCACAGCATACGGACTTGACATTATAATCGCAGACATAGGACACTATGAGAGCGAGCTTTGTGCTTGCAAGATATTCTCGCGCATAATACGTGACAAGTATCCGGACTGCCTCCTGTATTTCTCGGATTCCGAAACGAATCCTGTAGGGGTAATCTGAACAATTCAAGCTTGTGGACCCGGCTTTAGGATCAAGGTCTGATATCCGGTGTTTACCGCTTGCTCAACTTTAATAAAAAAATTTACAAATCATATGGCAACAGAGAAAAAGAATGACAAGGAACGCAGCGTTGAGGAGCGCCTCAAAGCACTCTATCAGCTGCAGACATATCTCTCAGAGATTGACCGCATCAAAATTCTGCGCGGCGAACTTCCAAACGAGGTGAAAGACCGTGAAGACGAAATCATCCGCTTCCAGACCCGCATCGCTAAACATGAGGAAGAAATAGCAGGACTCAACACCCTCATCAAGACAAAGCAGGGTGAAATCGAGATGCGTCGTGAAAAGATAGCCAAATATGAGGAACAGATCAATAACGTGCGCAACAACCGCGAATTTGCATTCCTTGAGAAGGAGAAGGAATTTGAAAGTCTTGAGATAGAGCTTGCAGAAAAGAACAT
>NZ_CAJMXD010000363.1:0-2949 GCF_905219685.1 Barnesiella sp. CU968 | reverse complement strand
CAGCACAAATAGCAAATTGCCATCCAACTCTTGACCTCGAATTTGATTAACACTTTTTAAGAGACACTAGTGAAATAATAATTCTAAAATATTTGTCAGAAAATATTGCTCAACCATATTGCGATTAAACTTGTTATTTAGTTAAACATTGCAAATTTTACTTAAGCGTGGCATGCCATTCTTTGTGAAATTTGCACGAAACAGAATTATTAATCAATTATTTATATTATGAATTTTAACAATTTCACTATCAAATCGCAGGAAGTTGTCCAAAAAGCCATAGACTTCACGAAACAATCGGGGCAACAACAGATTGAGCCGGTGCATTTGTTGAAAGCCATCATCTCCGAGAGCGAAACCATTGTCAATTTCATTTTCCAGAAACTTGGCGCCAACCTTAACGGAGTAAAAATGGGAGTTGACCAGACTATTGCCTCGCTACCCAGGGTTAGCGGAGGCGATGTGGTGCTGAGCCGCGAGTCGAACGAGGCACTGCAGAAGTCTGTTGACTTCTCCAAATCGATGGGAGACGAATACGTTTCGGTCGAGGCTATTATGATGGGTATTCTGAAAACCGGATGCAAAGCATCTCAGATACTGAAAGACAACGGCATTACAGAAGACGGTCTTAAGGCGGCTATTTCTGAATTGCGCAAAGGAAACACCGTAAAGGATCAAAGCGCGGAAGAATCATACCAGTCTCTCAGCAAATATGCAATAAACCTGAATGACCGGGCACGCAATGGCAAACTGGATCCTGTTATCGGACGCGACGAAGAAATCCGCCGAGTGCTTCAGATTTTGTCCCGACGCACTAAAAACAACCCGATGCTTGTAGGCGAGCCGGGAACCGGAAAGACAGCGATCGCAGAAGGTCTCGCAATGCGTATCGTAAGAGGCGATGTGCCTGAAAACCTCAAGTCTAAACAGATTTATTCTCTTGACATGGGAGCCTTGGTAGCCGGCGCAAAATATAAGGGAGAATTCGAAGAGCGGCTCAAAGCCATTGTCAACGAAGTCACACAAAGCGATGGAGAAATTATACTCTTTATCGATGAGATACATACACTCGTAGGTGCCGGAAAAGGAGAGGGAGCCATGGATGCGGCAAACATATTGAAACCGGCTCTTGCAAGAGGCGAACTTCGCTCTATCGGTGCCACTACTCTTGACGAATATCAGAAATATTTTGAGAAAGACAAAGCTCTGGAACGCAGATTCCAGAAAGTAATGGTTGATGAGCCGGACGAGATGTCTGCCATATCAATCCTCCGCGGACTTAAGGAGCGCTATGAGAATCACCACAAAGTCCGAATTATGGATGAAGCCATAATTGCCGCCGTGCAACTCAGCGTGCGTTACATTACCGACAGATTCCTTCCGGACAAGGCGATTGACCTTATTGACGAGGCTGCCTCAAAACTCCGGCTTGAGATGGATTCCCAGCCTCAGGCTCTTGATGAGGCATCAAGAAAAATAAAACAGCTTGAAATAGAAAGGGAGGCTATAAAGAGAGAGAAAGACTCCTATAAACTTAAGGAAATCGATGAAGAACTTGCCAATCTCAGGGATACGGAGAAATCTTTAAGGGCAAAATGGAAAGCTGAGAAAAACGAAATCAATAAAATCCAGCAGAACAAGATTGACATAGAACAGCTGAATTATGAAGCTGACAGAGCCGAACGCGAAGGAGACTACGCCAAGGTTGCGGAGATTCGTTATTCGAAGATTAAACAGAAAGAAGACGAGAATAAGGAAATACAGTTGAAACTCAAGGAGCTTCAGGGCGAAGGCGCGATGATAAAAGAAGAAGTCGATGCGGAAGATATCGCCGAAGTTGTGAGCAGATGGACTGGCATACCGGTCAAGAAAATGGCTCAGAGCGAAAAAGAAAAACTCCTGCACCTTGAGGAAGAACTACATCATCGCGTTGTTGGACAAGAGGATGNCATTCGTGCCGTATCTGATGCAGTCAGACGTTCAAGAGCCGGACTAAACGACCCAAGAAGACCTATAGGTTCCTTTATTTTCCTCGGAACTACCGGAGTCGGTAAGACAGAACTTGCAAAAGCACTTGCGGAATATCTTTTCGATGACGAAGACATGATGACAAGAATAGACATGTCTGAATATATGGAGAAACACTCTGTCTCACGACTTGTAGGAGCGCCTCCCGGATATGTTGGATATGAAGAGGGAGGTCAGCTGACGGAGGCTGTGCGCCGCAAGCCATATAGCGTTGTGCTCTTCGATGAAATCGAAAAAGCGAATCCCGATGTCTTCAATATCCTGCTTCAAGTTCTTGACGATGGCAGACTCACAGACAACAAAGGGCGTTTTATCAACTTCAAGAACACGATTATAATCATGACCTCCAATATGGGATCTGATATAATACGCCAGAACTTCCAGGGTTTCTCTGACAAAAACGAGGAAAAGAAACAGGAGATAATCGCATCTACAAAACAAGACGTGATGGATCGGCTCAAACAGATCATCCGTCCCGAATTCCTCAACCGTATTGACGAAACAGTGATGTTCACACCTCNCGACAAGAAAGAGATACTTGAGATTGTTGAGCTTCAGGTAAAGAGCGTAAAGAAAATGCTTACAACCAACGGCATAACACTTGATGTTACGAAAGACGCCCTTGACCTGCTCGCCGAAGACGGCTATGACCCCGAATTCGGTGCCCGCCCGGTAAAAAGAACTATTCAGAGAATGGTTCTGAATCAGCTTTCAAAAGACATACTTGCCCAGAAAGTCGACAGAGACCACCCTATAGTGATCGACAGGCAAGGCGACACACTCGTATTCAAGAATTAATCATATTTTAACTATTATGAGGATGTGTCATAATAGCCAGCCAACGACCATCCGGACCATTCTGACAGCATCCTCGCCATCCGGCTAAAATAAAGGCGATGTGTCAAATTTTATCAATTTTGA
>NZ_CAJMXD010000362.1:0-2959 GCF_905219685.1 Barnesiella sp. CU968 | reverse complement strand
ATTCTCACTATTAAACCTTTTGGAACACTCTATTGCATTCTTCATCATGCAAATCCTCAAATCTTCACTATCCATTAGTTTTTTCATATGTTCAACATATGCTGCAACATCACTGTCTTCAACAATATATCCATTTTCTCCATTAATGATAATGTCTTGAAGTGATTCATATGTGTTGAACGCGATTGGGATACACCCGAACTGCTGGGCTTCAGTCAATGTCAACCCCCAGCCTTCCGATTTACTTGTCATCATGAAAATCGAATCCTCTAAATAGAATTTTTGGGGAATTTGTTCTCCTTTAAATACTACATTAGGTACGGAATGTTTTTTTACAATATCTTCATACTGTTTCCGGTTTGGACCATTTCCAACTATCTCCAACGACCAGTTTCGATATTTACTATCTTGCATTATTTCACGCCATATAGCGATACTTAGACTTATCCTCTTTGAAACTTCATCCAGCCGACTGACTATCAGAACACGTTTCTTTTTTTTAAACAAATCGGCTGCATCCGCGAATTCATTGAAAGTCAGAGCATTAGGTATAACCGTAACTTTATTATCCGAAAGATGAACCTTAGCATAAGATGAAAATTTGTTTTTAAAACCCTCCGACAAAAGAACCAACCGGTCTACATTTTCATATGCCTTTCTATACAACCATGAAAACCGAGATGCCTTTATCTTGAAATAAGGCATAAACAGTATTTGCTTTAATGCAATCTTTTTATATACAGCTGATCCATACCTCAACATCATGAAAGCATTACGATAACTGAATATGCGCTGTTCCCATCCGGGCTGGAAATGATGTGCCAATACTATCCCCACTTTATCTCCCAAATGCTTTCTCAAACTGATAGCCGCCTCAAATTCCCCTTGGCAAATTACCCATTCTATACCGTTATCGAATATATATTCAGACAATTTTTTGTTTATATTATGCTTATTCACCTGAATCTCACGATTTTCGAATAAACCAACCCTTTTGTCCGTGTCATTTAGATAATAAGCCGAAAAGCATTTACACCCATAATCTCGTTCCAAGGCACTGGCAATGCTTGATGTGATTCTTTCTGTTCCACCCTTTGTAGCCAGAACCTGAGACCGTGTTATAAAAAGAATATTCATATATTATCCAAGCAAGTGATCATTTACTCAAGCTATTTAGTAAAACCTTTCTATCGAGCACTACAATCTTTGTCATGATAACCCATATCAGCATGTTTCCGTAGCATAACAACATTGTCCATATAGACTCCATTATGCCATAACATGCCATACTTGCAAAGATAGGTAACAATGCCGCATTACTGACATTAATCTTCAGGATGGTCTTTATCCATAAATAACTTGAAATTGCCAATCCTAAAACTCCACCCAAGAATAAAAGATGCAAATAAGAATTATCAATTGTCAGTTGATTTATCATATCCGTACCGATAAGATAATCACGTAAGGTGCATTGATTTATAAAATCCATATATAATCGGAGCCTTCCTGATGTAAGAATGTCAATGATAATATTTGTATATCCTATCTTAGCAAGATACAATATCAAAAACAAAAAAAACAATGGAAAAAAAGCAAGAATATGCTTTGCCTTAACGAATGTTCTCACTATTGATTCTGATTTCAAACACCATACACACAATATAAATACCATCATGCTCATGACGAATGTGCGCGATAAGGTTATAGAATATATTAAGAATGTCAACCCGGCAATAAAAACACAGAAAATTCGATAATGATTCTTTTTAACCATCACATAAGCATTGATTATAAAAGAATAAATAAACATTGCCAGCCGATTAGGATTGCTGAAGCCCCAGTCTCCCCTTTTTCGGACATTCTTAATCTCTCCCTCTGCATAGAACTCGTATTCAACCATATTGTCATTAGTAATCCCCAAATAGTTCATAATCCATACTGCAATAAAAACCATTAGTATTAAACCTACATTAATTCTTGCAAAATCACGGACGGAAAGCCTATCCGCCACCAAATATGAAGTAGAAAAGATTAAGAAAAGGTTTCTTGTTGCCGGATTAACTATGGATATGAGAGCTATGGGGATAAGAATCTTGACATAGTTATTAATCCGCATGGTCAATAAAGCTGCCATGACTATAATATAAAACAATGCGTCAAGATATACAGAGCGAAAGTCCAATACTGCCATATAAACAAATCTGATATGGAATAGAACCATAAGCAATATAGCTAATATATCAGAAGATTCCGCTTTTCGCAACTCTTTTGTCAATTCCATATCTCTATGGCAACAGTGGTTACTAATATACATATGAAAACTATGCCTCATTAGACAACTCCATTAGTTCTTTCCTCAGAATCTTATAATTCTGAATCCCGGAGCTCTCTGTCGAAGTAAGATAATTGTTTATATATTTAATCCTTAAATCTTCATTCACTTTTTTAAATTCCACTTCATTTAAATCCACTTTACCAAGAATATAATATGATAATCCAAGAGTTTCATGAGCCAATAGGTCAAGTGTTTTTTTAACATGACCTAATTTTATATAATCTTCGGTAGCTACGAATGCTATGGGTTTATTTGATAAAAGCGCATAAGATATTGAATTGCAAACGTGCAAAGTAACCATTCTCGCATTGAAAACCAAATCATCAGTCTTATATTTTATGATACTTCTGTTCCCAAACTCTCCTCCACTATAATCAGACTTTGGATGTGCAGCTATTACCACCGGCATCCCATATTTTTCCTCAAGATAATCAAAATATCTCCTCATCGTTTCTTGATATTTTTTCCCATCCGGTAATCGCTTAATTTTGTAGAAATGCTTCAAGTCACTATGAAATGGAAAAAAAATATCGCAAAAAACTATATAATCGCCTCCTATTATATTTTCATGAGNATTGAANTTATAATTTTCATAATCAGGGTGATTAATGGCATCTGTACGCT
>NZ_CAJMXD010000361.1:0-2971 GCF_905219685.1 Barnesiella sp. CU968 | reverse complement strand
GCTGAGGGCACGAACCGAAAGATCCATATCCACCAGCTTGCTCTTGAGAAGCTGACGCATGTGAAGAACCTCTTCATCAAACTCTTCGGGAGTATCCTCCTGAGGAGCCTCGAGTGTGATTTTCTCATCGCTGAACATCATGAAATGCTGAATGAGGATCTTTGCAGCCTCCTTCAATGCCTCCTTAGGCATGATGGAACCGTCTGTAGTAACCTCCATGACCAGCTTCTCATAATCGGTCTTCTGCTCCACGCGATAATTCTCCACGGAGTATTTCACATTCTTGATCGGAGTGTAGATCGAGTCAATCGCAATCTCGTTGAGATCGGCTCCGGAAAGGAGTTCCCTGTTTTCATCAGCGGGAACCCATCCGCGACCTTTGTTGATTGTGAAATCCATCTGGAAACTTGCCGCTGTGTCGAGACGACAAATCACCAATTCAGGATTGAGCACCTCGAAACCGGAAAGAACCTTACCCAAATCGCCTGCAGTGAACACATCCGTGCCCGATACGCTTACAGAACCTTTCTCGGTCTCGTGGTCTTCTGTGAGCTGCTTGAAACGAACCTGCTTGAGGTTAAGAATGATGTTTGTCACATCCTCCTTCACTCCGGGAATCGTGTCGAGCTCGTGAGCCACTCCCTCGATGCGGATGGAACAGATGGCGAAACCTCCGAGCGACGACAGAAGAATGCGACGCAAGGCGTTGCCGATAGTCTGTCCATATCCCGGCTCGAGCGGACGGAATTCAAATTTTCCGAAGGAGTTGCTCGATTCAAGCATGACCACCTTATCGGGTTTTTGAAATGCTAAAATTGGCATGGGTATTTATTGTTTATTATTTAGAATATAACTCGACGATCAATTGCTCCTTGATTGTCTCGGGGATATCCTCACGCTGGGGAACGTGAAGGAACTTACCTCCCTTGATGCTCTCATCCCACTCAATCCAGGGATATTTGCTGTGATTGAAACCTGAAAGCGCATCGGCGATTACCTCAAGCGATTTTGATTTCTCGCGCACAGCTACTACATCTCCGGGAAGAACCTTGTAAGAAGGGATATTGACCGGTTTGCCGTTTACTGTGATGTGCTTGTGAAGCACGAGCTGACGTGCGGCAGGACGGCTGGGGGCTATGCCCAGACGGTAAACCACATTGTCAAGGCGACTCTCGAGAAACTGGAGAAGAACCTCACCTGTAATACCCTTTGTGCGGGCTGCTTTCTCGAAGAGGTTGCGGAACTGACGTTCAAGAACGCCATATGTATATTTTGCTTTCTGCTTCTCGCGGAGCTGAAGACCATACTCGGAGGTCTTGCGGCGGCGATTGGCGCCATGCTGTCCCGGCGGATAGTTTTTCTTTGCCAGAACTTTGTCATCGCCGAAGATAGGTTCACCGAACTTACGGGCGATTTTGGTTTTTGGTCCTGTGTATCTTGCCATTTTGTTTATTCTTTAATTAAAGCGGCCCTTGAGCGGATCCCTTAGCGCAGCCGCGACCGTCGAAAGGAAGTGGTGAAGACGGTCTATTCGCATTCAGGATCAGGCTTGCGGACTCTGTTGATTATAATGCTTGTTATCGCGATTATTATCTGACGGATTAGACTCTTCTCCTTTTGGGAGGACGGCATCCATTGTGGGGAAGCGGAGTAACGTCTACGATCTCTGTCACTTCAATTCCTGCGCCGTGAACGGTGCGGATTGCTGACTCACGACCGTTGCCCGGACCCTTCACATATGCCTTCACCTTGCGCAGACCGAGATCATAAGCGACCTTGGCGCAATCCTGTGCTGCCATCTGGGCTGCGTAAGGTGTGTTCTTCTTGGAGCCTCTGAAGCCCATCTTGCCCGCGGAAGACCAGGATATAACCTGACCCTCGCCATTGGCCAGACACACAATGATGTTGTTGAAAGAGCTATGCACGTGGAGCTGGCCCTGACCATCAACCTTGACATTCCTCTTTTTAGCTGCGACTGTCTTTTTTGCCATACTTTAATTATTTTACTTAGTAGCTTTCTTCTTGTTAGCGACTGTTTTCTTACGGCCTTTACGGGTGCGGGCATTGTTCTTTGTGCTCTGTCCACGCAAGGGAAGACCGATACGGTGACGGATGCCGCGATAGCAACCGATATCCATCAGTCGTTTGATGTTCAACTGGATTTCAGTGCGAAGGTCACCTTCCACCTTGTAGTCATGCTGGATAACCTCACGCACTGCTGCTGCCTGTGCGTCTGTCCAGTCTTTAACCTTTATGTCGCGGTCAACACCTGCTTTGCTGAGGATGGTGTTGGCTGCGCTTCGGCCGATACCGAAGATGTAAGTCAAGGCGATCTCGCCTCTTTTATTCTGCGGCAAATCTACGCCGACGATTCTTACTGCCATATGGTATTATACAAATTTTGTGCAAAGTTAATAATCATGTCGCCAAAATTAAAATTTTATCGCATAATTTTGACGTGACAAGCCTGTTTTGCCATGTTTTAACCCCTTTTCAGAGATTTTTAATGCCAAAAACCGGTTGCCGGCGTATTATCCTTGACGAGTTTTAAATTTCGGATTCTTTTTGTTGATTACGTAAAGACGACCTTTGCGACGCACGATCTTGCTGTCTGCGGTGCGTTTCTTCACTGATGCTCTGACTTTCATATCTATTCTTTGTTTTTAGCTGAAAGAGTCTGGGTTATTTATATCTGAATGAAATTCTTCCTTTGCTCAGGTCATAGGGAGACATCTCCACTTTCACCTTGTCGCCGGGAAGTATCTTGATATAGTGCATCCTCATCTTGCCTGAGATGTGCGCGGTTATTTCGTGTCCGTTCTCAAGCTCGACCTTGAACATTGCGTTCGAAAGAGCCTCGAGGATTACACCATCCTGTTCGATTGCAGCTTGTTTTGCCATAACTGTATGTATGTTTGATTGAATTATCTTATGATCGCGATGAAGCGAGAGCCTCTTCAATATACTTGAA
>NZ_CAJMXD010000360.1:0-2976 GCF_905219685.1 Barnesiella sp. CU968 | reverse complement strand
GGGGATGGCGGGGAAACATTTTGCGCACACGTAGCAACACAGGATCGATACGGTCTGAACACACAACCATTGTGGTGGCAATCACTATCAGCAACCCTCCCCACAGTTCGCGGGGCGTAATCGTCTGGTTGAGAGTCAGTATGCTGAGAGCTACGGCAGTCACCGGCTCAAGTGCGCCGAAAATTGCTGTGGAAGTCGAGCCGATGCAATGTATCGCCACAGTTGTGCAACCCAGTGACACCACTGTGGGCAACGCCGCCAAAGCTGCAAGATTTACCCAGTCCGAAGCACATGGCACCGGAGTAAACGGAGTGCCGATGGCAAACATGAAAAGAAACACCATACTGCCGAATGCAAGCTGCCAGAAGAGCAGTTTGAGCGTAGGTATGGACTGCACCGCGCGCGACACATTGGTCATCACAAGGTAGATGGCATACGTGAGCGAAGAAAGCATAACCAGGACCACGCCGGTTCCGCTGACTTCCATCCCTTCGGGCGCACGCAGCAACAGAACCAGACCGCCCGTCATTATGACAAGACACAACGCCGTTGTGGCGCGGAAACGCTCGTGAAAGAAGAACGTCATAAGCACCGCCACCATCACCGGATAAACAAAAAGCAAGGTCGACGCTATGCCGGAGTTCATGTAATTATACGATTGGAACAGTGTTAGCGATGATATTCCCATAAGTATCCCCAACACACCCAATGGCATAAGTTCCCCGCGACTGATTTTCAGCGAGTGCCCCCGCAAAAGCAACATTGATGCAAGAATAGGCAATCCAAGCAGATAACGGAAAAACAACACCGTATTCGGATTCATTCCGTCTGCATATAATGGCACTGCGAAAGCAGGGTTAGTGCCATAAGTGGCGGCAGCGACCGCTGCCAGGATATATCCCTTGAGTTTCATGCGGCAAAAGTAACGAAAAAAAGCGATTTTTTACTATATTTGCTCAATCCAAATACCCGTGAAATGAAAAGAATCGCAAAGGAACATATGATTTTGCCCGGCATTGTTGCCATGATATGCCTGACCGTAAAAGACATGATGCGCTACTCCCTGAGTCTTAGTGATAACAATGCGAGCAACGTGATGTTCAGGGAACTGGTCGGTGTAGCGACGACCGACACATAGGCAAAATATATACCGAAGTCAAACACCGCCCACGATATTCCATTGAACAGAAATCGCCAACAAAAAAAATGAGTACAGCAAGCACATGACCTGCCATTTTCAACTTAGAAGTTGTTTTTGCAATACAAAAATCTCTAAAAATTAAATATTTATGGAATAAATGTTATAAATTTGGATAAATAATAAAATTTACATAACTTTACGACATATACCTTAACTATCTTAAAAATCATTATTTATTCATTAACTATACGAAAAGGATGAGAATTTTTTTACGCTCAGCGACAATAGTAGCTACTATTGTATTAGGTTACGGCTTCGCAGAAGCCGAAACCTCGGTACTTCTTGATGTTGACTTCTCGGAAAAATGCACGGCAGGTTCTGAAAATGCTCCACAGATGTTCAAATACTCCAATGAATTTTCACAACTCGGACTAACTGGCTGGTCAATAAGCCCGGCAACCGGCGTCGGACAGGCTGGTGGCTCTCTTTATATCAATGACGGGGCATCCGTGCGCACCGGCAACCTCTCCATATCTCCTGCAAACGGTGGAGTAAAGGTAACATTGGTGGTAAAACTCAATAAAACGGATATGGGCATGGCTCAGCTCCAATGGGGTTACTCAATAACAGAGAATGCCGAAATAAATTCAGGCGAGTGGACCACAGTTGAATACATCGTGACTCCCGGCACAACCTCAAACTTCGCTAAAATCAGCCCTTTCCTTGTTGCCGACGGAATCTTCCTCAAGAGTGTCAAGATTGAACAGGGCAAAGAGTTTCTGGGTGTTCCCGTGCCGTCCCTCCCCTCTGATGCAAACGGCACTTCATTCACGGCAAGATGGAAAGCGGTAAGCGGCGCTACAAAATATTATCTCGATGTCTACAGCTATGGAGCTGATAACAAGAAAATCATGTTCCTTGAGAATCAGGAGGTGACTCCAACTTCCTCTTCTTATATATCATACAAAGTGGAAGGCTTAAACCCGGAAATCACTTATTACTATACCATACGTGCAGCAAATGAGACTGCCGTATCCGGCAATTCCGAAGAGATAGAGGTGATAAAGGTGATTTCAGCACTCAACAAACCGGCGGTGAGCGTCTCTGCTTCATCAGACGGCAGCTATACCGCGACATGGGGCGCCGTAGCTGATGCTGAAAGCTATTTTGTGAATGTGCTTTGCCGCAAGACCCTTGCCGAAGCCGGAAGCGCAGACATGCTTACAGAATCGTTCGACTGCTTTACCACTGGCACTATTGAAAACTTCGAATATGCGTACGACCGTCATCTTGAAATGCTCGGAGAAAAAGGATGGACAGGCAAAGACATGCTCTATTTCAAAGGAGGTATGGGACTTACCCCTTATTCCGCAAATGAGTCATATATCGCCACTCCGGTCATGGACCTCTCTTCCGACAACGGCAAAGTGACGGTAATACTCACGGCTGCAGCAACCAAAAACCGCGTCCTCTCCACTGATGGAGCTTTAAAACTTGCACTGGAAGATGCCGAAGGCAACCTTTCAGAACCGGTGGAATTAAAACTTAATGTCAGCGGATTCCATACATATACCGTAAACTTGACCGGAGGCACAGCAGCTTCAAAAGTGAAAATATACGATTTCAATGGTGAAACAAGTTTCCGCTATTTCTTCGATGACATAACCGTAAAGCAAATGAAACCCGCCGGATATGTAACCACATCCACTTATAAGACTGCGGAGGTTGAGACAACAAGCTTCACCGGCAGTATTGAAAAAGAAGACAATGCTGCCTATTATGTTACCATTACAGCTGCGGCAAGGACAGTTGACGGGGGCAACGTAGGCGTAATC
>NZ_CAJMXD010000359.1:0-2983 GCF_905219685.1 Barnesiella sp. CU968 | reverse complement strand
GATCGCCATAGCCACTGCCAAGACCACCAGAGACATAGCAGGACTTGATCCGGTTGTGGCAATGTGCAGCTTCTCCACCAAAGGAAGCGCGAGCCACGAACGCGTCGACAAGGTCGTGGAGGCTACAGAACTTGCCCGCAAGATGGCTCCTGAATTGAAAATAGACGGTGAATTGCAGAGCGACGCATCGATCGTTCCTGCCATCGGCAGCATGAAAGCTCCCGGCAGCGAGGTGGCGGGACACGCCAACACCCTCGTGTTCCCCTCGCTTGAGGTAGGCAACATAGCATACAAGCTTGTGCAGCGTCTTGCCGGAGCCGGAGCTGTAGGACCGATTCTCCAGGGTCTTGCCGCTCCTGTCAACGACCTGTCCAGAGGCGCGACAGTCGATGACATCGTGAATACAATCATTGTGACCTGCAATCAGGCAATAGGAGACAAAAATCTATAAGATTATGAAGATATTAGTTTTGAACTGCGGCAGCAGCAGCGTGAAATACAAGCTTATTGACAGCGACAACAAGGACGTGCTTGCAGAAGGCGGCGTGGAGAAGATCGGTCTATCCGATTCATTCCTCAAATTCAAGCTGCCCGATGGCTCGAAAGAGACAATCACCGTGGAGATGCCCGATCATAAAGAGGCTATACGTCAGGTGATGAAAGTGCTCACAGATCCGGAGAAAGGCGTGATCAGCAGTTTCGACGAGATTGGTGCCGTAGGTCACCGCGTGGTGCATGGCATGGAATATTTCAACAAATCCGTGCTTATCACTCCTGAAGTCATTGAGAAAGTCAAGGAATGCTACCCTGTAGCTCCACTGCACAACCCCGCCAATGTTACCGGCATAGAGGCGGTTACAGAACTCATGCCGAACACTCCTCAGGTCGGAGTGTTTGACACTGCATTCCATCAGACAATGCCTGCAAAGGCATACATGTATGCGCTCCCATATGAGGATTATGAGAAATTCGGCATACGCAGATACGGTTTCCACGGCACAAGCCACCGCTATGTGTCACGCCGCGCCTGCGAATTTCTCGGTCTTCCTTATGAGAAACAGAGAATCATCACATGCCATATCGGCAATGGAGCGAGCATAACAGCTATAGCTGACGGGAAGAGCATAGACACCTCCATGGGTCTCACCCCTACAGAAGGTCTCATGATGGGCACACGCGTAGGCGACATAGACCCGGGCGCACTCGTATACCTTATGGAAAGCCGCGGAACTGACGCACAGGGGCTGCAGAAAATCATCAACAAAGAGAGCGGCGTGCTTGGCGTGTCGGGCATATCCAACGACATGCGCGACATAGAAGCCGGCATAGCCGAAGGCAACGAACGCGCACGTCTTGCAATGGACATGTATGAATACCGTATACTGAAATATATCGGTGCCTACTCCGCCGTACTCGGAGGTGTCGATGTGATTGTGTTTACCGGAGGTGTCGGCGAGAACCAGACCGGAACACGCGAACAGATATGCCGCAAACTCGAATACATGGGCGTGACATTCGATGCTGAAGCCAACAAAGTGCGTGGCGAGGAAATCGAGATCTCAGGCAAGGATTCAAAAGTTCACGTTGTTGTCATCCCCACGGATGAGGAACTGATGATCGCGGAAGACACCGCATCA
The DNA here is from genome assembly GCF_905219685.1 of Barnesiella sp. CU968. Taxonomy (NCBI): domain Bacteria; kingdom Pseudomonadati; phylum Bacteroidota; class Bacteroidia; order Bacteroidales; family Barnesiellaceae; genus Barnesiella; species Barnesiella sp. CU968. The sequence goes on along the minus strand of NZ_CAJMXD010000359.1, from coordinate 1,346 downwards.
ATCGTAAAAGGATGAGAATAGGACAAGGGTACGACGTGCACCGTCTTGTGGAAGGTCGCGAGCTGTGGCTCTGCGGAATAAAGCTGGAGCACACACTCGGGTTGCTCGGACACAGCGACGCGGATGTGGCGATACACGCACTCTGCGATGCGATACTCGGTGCCCTGGCACTCCGTGACATCGGATATCATTTTCCCGACACCGACCCGCGATACAAGGGAGCCGACAGCAAACTTCTGCTCGCGGAGGTGTGCCGCATGATGACCGACAAAGGGTACGCCATAGGGAACGTGGACATCACTATCTGCGCCGAACGTCCGAAAATCAATCCCCACATCGAAAAGATGCGCGAAAAACTCGCCGATATACTCGGATGCGAGATCGGCGACGTCTCCGTCAAAGCGACTACGACCGAAAAACTCGGTTTCACCGGCCGCGAGGAGGGTATCTCCGCTTACGCAACGGTTCTGCTCAGGAGCCGCAACAACTGATATACAAATAAATCCCCGGAGTCCCCAATCAGGGATCCCGGGGATTGCCATATGTCTGCAATTACAATGATCTACCATCTCATAGCCATTATCGTGGCAGTATTCGGAGTTGTCAAAGGCTACCGTAAAGGTTTTTTCCGGCAAATACCGCTCCTGATAGGATTCTGTTTCGGCGTTGTCTGCGCCCGCATATTCTGCGTTCCTGTCGAAGAGGGTTTGCGACAGTTGCTGCCATCTATTGCGAGCAGACCGGAATGCGGTTATGTATACAGCACGCTTGCCCGCGGGCTGGTGTTCATCATTGTCTATGAGCTATTCAGTTTCTGCACCGGATTCCTGCGTCTGCTGTTCCGCACCTTCGACAGCGGCGTGCCCGACAGTATGGCAGGGTCTTTCTTCACTCTTGTCAGATACCTGCTCATACTCTCCATATTCTATAACTTCATGCTTTGCTGGAGTCCTGACTCCGAAATGCTGCGATATGCCAAATCCGACGATGGCAACATCATCGAGGCTGTAATGCTCGTGGCTCCCGCCATTCTCGGCGGCGAATCAGTGGAAGACCTCGCCCATACACTTCAGCTCGAAGCCGCAAAATGCATCTCATAAGAATCCGGGACACACCGTCCAGAAGCAATCTGTCCGGGAAGCTGTTGAGAGTAGGGTTGAAAATAAAAGTTAATAGGTGCATGTTCAAAAAATAAGGCATTTTGGTTTGCCGGAATTTATTTTTTTTATAACTTTGCATCAGATAAGCGCGGCGTCAGCTGCGACAAACGCGGTAGTAGCTCAGTTGGTAGAGCATCAGCTTCCCAAGCTGAGGGTCACGAGTTCGAGTCTCGCCTACCGCTCAAC
>NZ_CAJMXD010000358.1:0-2993 GCF_905219685.1 Barnesiella sp. CU968 | reverse complement strand
CCCCCAGACAGCTCAACGACTCTACTGTGCTTATGGCTCTTGACATGGGCGACGGCGCATACTGGGGAATGGAATACACCTTGCCCAAAGGCGAAAGTTATGTTGTCCGCCTGAGAATCGTGCAGAACGCTATGGCGGACATAGTGCAGAGCAATGCCCGCAACCTCGGCATCGACTGGCAACAGGATCTTCACCGTCAGGAGAAAGGAAAAATGTTCGAGGAAAGAAACTCCGGCATATATTATAAATTCGCCGGCGGATCCGTGGAACACCTCTCCGAATCAAAGAACGACAGCGAGGAACGCCAGTCGAAAGTACGCTGGATCGCTTTCAAGAATCAGTTCTTCTCTACTGTAATGATAGCTGACCGCCCTTTCAACACCGCGGATTTCTCATCCGAGGTAATCAAAGGTCAGGACTATCTCAAAAGCATGACAGCTGCAGCCGTGGTCAACGACTATGACTGGAACAGCGGCAACCCGGTGAATTTCCACCTTTTCATCGGTCCGAACCTCTATCCCCTCCTTTCGCATCTCGACAAAGAGGTGGAAGCGGGCGAAGACCTCAAGATGACAAAACTCATTCCTCTCGGCTGGAGCCTTTTCCGCTGGATCAACACCGGGGTCATCATACCGGTGTTCACATTCCTCGGCAAATTCATCTCCAATTACGGAATCATCATCCTTCTGCTCACAATCTTCATCAAGCTTGTGCTTTTCCCGCTCACCTACAAGAGCTACAAGAGCCAGGCGAAGATGCGTGTGCTCGCACCGGACATAAAGGCGATCAACGACAAGTATCCCGGCGCGGAAAACGCAATGATCCGCCAGCAGAAAACCATGGCTCTCTATTCCAAAGCCGGAGCAAGTCCGATGTCGGGATGTCTGCCGATGCTTCTGCAGATGCCGATTCTCTTCGCCATGTTCAGCTTCTTCCCGAGCTGCATCGAGCTTCGCGGACAGAGCTTCCTCTGGGCGCATGACCTTTCGGCTCCCGACGCGATTATCTCCTGGAGCGGAAACATACCTTTCATCACAGAATATTTCGGAAACCACATCTCCCTGTTCTGCCTTCTGATGACTGCCACCAACATCATATACACATACATCAACATGCAGAACCAGCCGAGCACAATGCCGGGCATGAAATGGATGATGTATCTGATGCCGCTCTTCTTCCTGGTATTCTTCAACAACTATGCGGCAGGACTCTCTTATTATTACTTCCTGTCTCTTCTTATCACCATTATCCAGACCTACGCTTTCCGCTACATAATCAAAGAGGAAGACGTAAGAAAGGCAATGGCGGAGGCTTCAAAGAAACCGCGTAAGAAATCCGGCTTCATGGCTCGCCTTGAAGAGATGCAGCGTCAGCAGCAGGCAATGCTCCGCGAGCAGCAGAAACAACAGCAGCGCGGCGGTAAAAGATGATATGACAAAGTGAGACAAATACGGATATTCCGCATATTTCTGGCGATACTTTTCTTTGTCGCCACTGTTGCCTACCTTTTCATCGGGCCGCAGGTGCATCCTATGGCGGTTGTGTCGAAAAAAGCGCAGATAATTCTGTCCGCCGGCACAACCGCCATAGGCGCTATTCTGACATGGCTTGTTATCACTTTCATTTTCGGACGGATATATTGCTCGACCGTATGCCCGGTAGGCACTCTGTCTGACTTATTCATAAGGATACGCCGCAGAATACCGGCACTCGACAAGAAATTCAGTTACCGCAAACAGACAAGACTGCCGATACATATTCTGATGATATACGCAATATGCCTTCTGGCAGGAGCGGTGGCGGTGCCCTATATAATAGAACCGTGGAATATCATGCGAAACATCGCCTCGGCGATCAACCCTTCGGCGATTGAGGCAACCTGGATAAATCTCGGGCTGGGAATCGGAACAGGCATAACAGCCGGAATAGTGTCATTCGTAATGATTGCTGCATATTCACTGCTGCGCGGACGAGAGTTCTGCACACACATATGCCCGCTCGGCACTGCGATGGGGCTTCTTTACGAACACAATATATACCACATTGAAATAGACCGGGACAAATGCGTGTATTGCGGTAAATGCGAAGAAAACTGCAAGTCTTCCTGCATAAAGACTGTAAGTGCCTACGTTGACAACTCGCGGTGCATACGCTGTTTCGACTGTCTTGCCGTATGCCCTGAGGAAGCAATCAGATTCCAGCCGAACAGAAACCGTCCGGCAACTCCCCTTTTCCGCAAAAGCAAACAGCCACAACCATGATCATAAGCCAAAGACAACATAAAAAGAAAACACCATGACACCATATCTCGACCTTCTCAGACACATTCTCGAAAACGGTCATGTCAAAGAAGACAGAACCGGCACAGGAACCATATCCACATTCGGATACCAGATGCGTTTCGATCTCAGCAAGGGTTTTCCTTTGCTGACAACGAAGAAAGTGCATCTTAAAAGCATCATTTATGAACTGCTGTGGTTCCTGAAGGGTGACACAAACGTGCGCTATCTGCAGGAACATGGTGTCAGAATCTGGAATGAATGGGCGGATCCTGACGGCGAACTCGGACACATATACGGATATCAGTGGCGTTCCTGGCGTGACTATGAGGGCGGATTCATCGACCAGATTTCAGAAGCGGTCAGAGATATCAAAGAGAACCCCGACTCCCGGCGTATTATCGTAAGCGCATGGAATGTGGCAGATCTGAAAAACATGAACCTCCCCCCCTGCCATGCTTTCTTCCAGTTTTACGTAAGCGAGGGGAAACTTTCACTGCAGTTGTATCAGCGCAGTGCCGACTGTTTTCTCGGGGTGCCATTCAATATTGCAAGCTACGCGTTGTTATGCATGATGATGGCTCAGGTTTGCGGACTTGAACCCGGAGAATTCATACACACTCTCGGAGACGCGCATATCTACACCAACCACCTTGACCAGGTCAGGGAACAGCTGAGCCGCACCCCTCGTGAACTGCCACGTATGTCGATAAA
>NZ_CAJMXD010000357.1:0-3000 GCF_905219685.1 Barnesiella sp. CU968 | reverse complement strand
TCAGAATACATTTTCCCTTCGACCAATCCTTAAACTTCTTTATAACGAGCCAGAAGAACAGAGCCACGGGGATTACCAACGTCCATGCCTGCCATGCACCCCAGCCAAGGAAGTGAATCAACTGACCGACGATTATGAGGCCGGCAAAGATGTAGCTGACATTTGTAATCCAGTCAGCGAGACCATCAAGCTGTTCATTGAGAGGAGTCTTGACTGAATCATCAATCTGTGCTTCCTCAAATACCTTACCCATTTCGGTAGCATCGCCCACCTTTAGCACACGCATTACGCCATGACCTTCCATAACCTTTGTCCCACGCATTACATGGTTTGAGGGATAGGTGGCATCCTTGTCAAAATGTGCTTTGTCGGTGGTCTTTGCGCAAATCGGCTCTCCTGTAAGTGTCGATTCATCCACACTCAGCGTTACGGCATCAAGCAGCTCGCCATCGGCGGGAATCTCGTCACCTGTATTGAGGATAACGATGTCACCGACCACCACATCCTTGCGGGGGATAGAGGTCATTGAATCGTTTCTCATCACCTCAACCAACTCATCGTCATTGACCTGATTGAGAATCTTAAATGCTTTATTGGCTTTCTGCTCGAAGATGAAGGCAAGTGTCGTAGCAAGACCAATGGCAACAAAAATACCGATTGGCTCAAAAAACACTTTCCAGTCCTGACCAAGTCCGAAAAACTCATAAAATGAGATTCCGATGGACAACACGCCTGCGACCAGCAGGATAATAATCAGCGGATCGGAGAATTTATCTAAAAACTCTTTCCACCAAGGGTCTTGTTTGGGAGGCGTCAGAATATTGACGCCATTCTTTCTGCGACTCTCCAACACTTCCGCATCGGTTAAGCCTGTAAAATTATGATTATTTGGCATATAATATCGAAGTATTGTTTAAGAAATAGGGTGAAGAAGTCAAGTAAAACTCAATCTCTTCACCCATTAGGATACGTTAGGCTGCGTCAAAATGCGCCTTCTCGTTTCAGCTCATTAACACGGCGTTGAATAGCTTCGTAATAGTTACCAAGCTTAACCTTACGCTCTTGTCCAATGCCATATTCGCCACGAATAACTTTTATAGCTTCTGCTTCAACGTCATTGGAAACAACAGATGGAGCATTGTTAGTGGCAACATTATTAGTGGTTTGGGGAGCGGCAGGGGTGGTTTCTTGAGTATTTACAACAGCCTCTGATGGATTAGAACTTTCGTCATTATTGGCGTTTTCTTCTCCGGCATCTTCTCCGGCTGAAATTTCTGCTTCATTGGACACATCCTCAGTATTTTCAGCGGGTGTTGTTACCTCCTCTATAGTTTCTTCCTCAACTATAGGTGCGGATTCTGTAGATTTTCCGGGGAACAACCACCAAATAAGAAGAATGATAACAATTATAGCCAGTATTACCCAAAGCCACTTGCCATTCTTTTTCTTTGCTGGTTTGGGGGTCGTATTAACTGAATTAACCGAATCTGTTGGTTGAGGTTGTGCTACAGAAGCAACTACTGGTTCATCGTCATCCTTAGAGAGGTCGAATTTACGTTTCCCACCCTTTGAAATGTCGAAGCCGTGGTCAGTTCCTTTATTTAATTGGAACTTGCTTTTGTCTTGTTTTGCCATAATGAATGAATTTTATTCTTCTGTATACATATCAACAAGAGTCTGCAAACCTCCGTTATAACCATTCCCGACTGCTTCAAATTCCCATTCGCCTTCCTCATTGATTATAAAGCGAGCGGCAACGAGTGCATCTTCGGATTTATAATCTTTGCTGAGTTCGTAGAAACATAGGGCCTCGCCGGATTCTTCATCGATAACAGTAATCTTGGCGTTTTCAACCTCGCCAAATGTCTCGACATTATCATCATTGGGGACGTATACGGTTGCGGAAATTGCAACTTCTTGCACTTCAGGAGCTATATTGCTAAGACAGATATTGATAGTTTCAATACCTCCTTCCATCTCGTCTTTTGCTCCGAGGACTGCTCCGTCGGCACTCATGGGACGAGTAGAATCAAGATAGTTTTTCTTATTGCCAAATTTGGCGCGATCGAACTTTTCAGTACGATTTACAGAGTTGTAGAATACGAAACCCTCGTCATTAACAATGATTCCGTCAAGGTTCAGAAGCCATGCTTGCGTGTCTAAATCCCCTTTTCCCCATGTCAGCTCGACACGGATATTGTCGAGACCAAGACTTTTCGATAGGGCAAATCTATCGCCACCATCGAGTTTTTTAAGGTTGAATTTACCCATAGCTTACTTTATTGGTACATGTCAACGAGGGTTTGAAGGCCACCATCGTAGCCCTTACCTATAGCCTCAAACTCCCAGTCTCCATATTCGTTAAGAACGAGAGCACCAGCAACTACAGCTGTCTCTGATGAGAAGTGCTCTTTGAGATTGTAGGAACAAAGCTCTTCGCCAGTTTCTTCGTTTGTGATAACGATTTGAGGATCGCGAACATTCTTGAATGTTGTTTTACCTTCCTCATCGTAAATGGTTACGCAGAAGACTATTTCTGTGATTTCGGGGCGAACCTTGGAAAGGTCAACGTGCATGGTTTCACCGGCTTCCTCACCGCCATCATCTTCTCCATCACCAAGGTCATCAGCAGAACCCACTACTGAGCCATCGAAGCTGACAGGGACGGTATTGTCACGCCAGTTCTTCTTACTTCCGAATTTAGTGCGGTCATAAGCTTCGGAGCGGTTGTTTGACTTGTAGTAAACGAAGTCGGCATCTTCTGTTATAACGCCATCATCGTTAAGGAGGAACGCAGATGCGTCAAGATCTGCGCCCGATTTCCAATTCAGATCTACCTGAATTGCTGAGAGTTCGTCACCCTTGCCGAGTGAGAATTTTTCTCCTTTTGAAAGGTCGAATTTTTTTGCCATTGTTGTTTATACTGTGGCGTCCTGAAAAATATTGACGGGTCAGAGGGTTTGAGATTATGAATGAATGTTAAACAGTCCGAAGACTGTG
>NZ_CAJMXD010000356.1:0-3015 GCF_905219685.1 Barnesiella sp. CU968 | reverse complement strand
ATAATGGGGTAAGGGAGGGATCAGGGGGCTTTCTTGTCGGGGAGAGATCCGGGATCTATTTTCTGCTGGCCGAAGCGCCAGATGGCTGAAAGGGAGAATGAGAAGGGTGACGTTGCACCGTAACCCGGAATAAACCAAGGAGAGGAGGATGATTTGGAGGAAACTTTGAATTTCATGTGGTAACGGGCGTTCCAGCCAAGGGAGAAATTTCCAACTATTTTAACTTTTATTCCCGCAAGTACTTCACCATAGACGGCGGAGGCTTTTAGTCCGGTCATCGAAAAAGATTGGGTCTGATCCCAATATCCATTCGTGATTTTTATATTCTCTATATCATATTTGAAACTTGAGAATCCGACACGGAAACCCGCAAATACCTGATAAGCGGGATCGCTCTTATACATGAAGTTATAATTCATGCCCACTTTGGCATAAAATGAAGGTTTGGTCCGGTATGTGAAATTTCCTTCTTCCGGAGTGTTGTCTGCGAATCCGATTCCTGCTTCAACTACGGGAAAGAACCAGTTGTGGAGCGAGATGTCCGCCCATATGTCAAAGCTCGCATGTTTCTGCCCGGTAGCCATCAAAATGGCATCGGCAAAATTTGCGCCTAACGTCCAGCCGTTATACAACGGATAAACCGGTTTGGATTTAGGTTTTGTCACAGTGTCGAGCACGGCAAGGAATCTCACTGGCTCGGCGAGCGCGTTTCCATGCTTGTCATAGAAATGGAGGGTCTCGCGCGGTTTGTTGTCGTCTATATCTACAGGAGTGGACTTTCGCGGGACACGTGGCGCTTTAGGGGCGATTGAATCAACAGATGCCTTTTCAATTGGCTTTATGGAATCGGCAGTTATGGTGTCAGCAGCCGGCAAAGTGTCGGTGCGTTCCGATTGCGCCGTTGACGGAAGGGCGATCTGAAGGCAGATCGCAGCGGATAGTAATATTTTATGAAATGATCTCAAATTTTTATTCTTTTTTTCGGTGATGAATCGCCGAACACCATAACAGGCTAACGCCTAATTAAAAACAATTTATCAAAGCCCTTGATGATTGATTCATTCTCCAATGCAGGATCCGGCTTTAGATAAGAATCTTTCCAGCTCAGGGCGGATTTTTTTCTGATCGGAAATCTTTCCTTGCTCCGGGAGGGAAGCTTGCTTTGGATCAGGAAGCTTTATCTTGCTCCGAGTCGGATTCGGGTTCTTTATCCGGGTCCGGACCCGGTTCGGGTTCCGTGGAGACGTGGAAGAAGATGCTCAGGTTTTCTGTGTCCATGTTGGTTATCTCCTCGAGGGGACATGCAACCGAGTCGATTATGGATCGCGTGTAACGGATCTTTTTGATCCCGAAAACATAACTGACCCCGCAGGCTGATGATACGAACCTTGGATTCCTGTCGTAGATGAATGTCACGGTATCCCGTATGTCGGCTTGAGCCAGATCTTCTTGAAGATAACGGAAAACGTAACGGGTCGTATCCTGGTCAAGGCGGAAAGGAAGGTATAATTGGTTGATGCCTTGTGTCCCGGGCGACAGTATCGAATCCCCGGGAGCTCCGATGCCATAAACCTCAAGCGAGTTGATCGTCACTTTCTGTTTATGGTCTTCAGCGTTGTAGAATCCTGCAAGGGGAAGTGCATTCCTGTTTTGGAGGCATTCCTCACTTGAACATCCACATGTCAAAAGGGAGCATCCGAATATCAAAAGGAGGAATGAGCCGATAAGGATCGGTATTTTAAATTTCTGTCTGGTCAAAATTCTTCAGCTATAAGGTAATTGTTTCTTTCAGATGAGTTGCGGGTAATCAGCTCGCCGATGAGTCCGGTGCAGAAGAATTGCACTCCGAGCACCATAGAAGCGAGCGACAGATAGAAATATACTGAATTTGTAACATAAAAATGATATGTAGACGAATTCATCGATATTATCTTGAGTATAAGTACCGTCACAACGGCAAGAAAACCGATCAGGAACATCGCCGATCCCAGAAGACCGAATATGTGCATAGGCTTTATGCCGAATTTCGACTGAAACCAGAGGGTTCCGAGGTCGAGGTATCCGTTGATGAATCTGTCGAGACCGAATTTGGTGTGACCGTATTTGCGTGCCTGATGGTGCACTACCTTTTCTCCGATTTTTTTATATCCCGCATTCTTTGCCAGATATGGGATATACCGGTGCATGTCGCCGTATACCTCTATATGCTTCACCACATCGTTGCGGTATGCCTTGAGTCCGCAGTTGAAGTCATGCAGATTCTTTATACCGCTGACCTTGCGGGCTGTCGCATTGAACAGCTTTGTGGGAATAGTCTTCGAAAGAGGGTCGTAGCGTTTCTTCTTCCATCCCGACACGAGGTCGTAGCCCTCTTCTGTGATCATTCTGTACAGTTCGGGAATTTCATCAGGGCTGTCCTGAAGATCCGCGTCCATGGTAATGACCACATCTCCTTTCGCGCGTCTGAATCCGACATTGAGCGCAGGCGATTTTCCATAATTGCGCGAGAATGAAATGGCGTGTATGTTCGGATTTCCGCCGGCAAGTTCATGGATAACGCGCATAGAGCTGTCGGTAGAACCGTCGTTCACAAAAATAATCTCATAAGAGAAACCGTTGTCGTTCATCACTCGCTCGATCCATTGAGCGAGCTCCGGAAGAGATTCCTCTTCATTATATAGGGGTATTACAACAGAAATATTCATNATCTCATAATTGGTGCAGTGCAAAATTACGAAAAAAGAGGGGGAATTGAAAAATTTTTTGCAAAATATTTGGAGGTTTCAAAAATAAGTTGTAATTTTGCATCGCTTTTGAGGGACAAACCTCAAGGTAAAACGATGATTCGCTAGCTCAGCTGGTAGAGCACAACACTTTTAATGTTGGGGTCCTGGGTTCGAGCCCCAGGCGGATCACCAAATCAAGCTTCAGTAGCTCAGTTGGTTAGAGCACCTGACTGTAAATCAGGGGGTCGTTGGTTCAAGCCCATCCTGAAGCGCAATAAAAGAATTCTCG
>NZ_CAJMXD010000355.1:0-3021 GCF_905219685.1 Barnesiella sp. CU968 | reverse complement strand
AATTAAATTTGCATCGTCATCTGAGGTCTACAGGCTTGAGTGAACTCGCCTCAGACACACTCAGTGAAACACTACCTATACACGTCCTTGTAAGTAGGGAAATCTTGATTGCAGGTATGCTATGAGATGAAAAAGAACACCGGGTATTCCTCCCGGTGTCCTGAAATTCACAATCAAAAATTAATTTGTGACTGTTTTTCTTATTCGGTTAAGATTCTAAAACAAAAATCATTTCTTGATTATTTTCTTTCCGTTCCGGATATATAGGCCGGCAGGGAGTGAATCGAAATCATAACCGAGACTTATTCCCTGAAGGTTGTAAATCTCTCCACTGTTATCGCTTTCGGTTTCTTCCAACTCATTTATATCGGAGGAACTTAATCTGAAGTATGTGGGCTGCGCTTTAAGACTGACATAATTTGATCCCCATTGATATCCCATCATTATGGCGTAATATTCTCCAGGCACCATAAGAGGATAGGAGACTGTTGTATCGAACCGTGTGCGAAAATCTTTTTGCAAGAACATAGGAGAACCTGCCATGGAAAGTATCTCCACTTGTCCCGAGGTGCTCTCAAAGTCCGGTTTCACGAGGAAAGCAAGACAATTATAATTGAAGATGCCTTGGTCCAGACGAACAAATGTGCTTACTTCAATATTATTAGGATCGGTTATGTGATAAACCATTGCTGTTGTACCGTTGGGTAGATTTTCAGACTTGTTTTCGCCGTTTAATCTTACAGCTCCTATCTGAGACAATGTCGGTATTCCAGGATTGGGATGCATTACTATCTTATCCTCAGACACGAAGAAATTTGATGTGCCTTCGTCAAGGAATGCGATGTAAAATTCCGTGTCTGCAGAAATTGTTGCCTGTTGAACAAGGTTAAGAGGTGTTGTCCATTCCCTTTTTTCGCTTGTTTTAGGTGGCAATGTAATGTATATGCTTTCGCCTATGAAATATATGGCTCCATTTTCAACGTTTATTAACACCGGAGCGAACCCTTTTGTCAGTTCGATGTCAGAATCGTTTGCAACTTCGATTTCGAGCTTGGCCATACATCCGAAATATAACTCAGTAAGGAACTTCCCATCCACAAGTTGAAGCATTTCTGCCGGTATGTTATCAACTGTGTATTTGTCTCCTTCCTTTTTTAACACTACATAATTGGAATTTCCATAGCTCTGCATCACCGGTGTCCATATGTCGTCACCTCCGGTTTCGATCTCTACGGAAGCGAATGTCACTTTGTATGTGCCGTCTTTTAGCGGAGTGTCGGAGAGATCTACTGCGGGTTTGAGACGTTCCGGATTAGTGCCGTAACCGGGCTGAACGGAGAGCTTCATTGTGCTTACGTCCTTATATATTGTTTCACCTCCGGTGTTTCCCTGCGGTTCGAAAATAGCCCCGAACTTAAGCTTGATCGTGGAAGGATTGTAGTTTACCCACATCGGTTGTCCCTCTCCCTCAAGATTGAAACTCATGACGTTGCCCTCGATTGCAGCTGTCAATGTGCCGTATTGAGTCATACCTAACGGGCGCACTTCAGCAGGTTTTCCTGTAGGAGGCTGGATGCCGAACACTGCATCCTGGGTGAAGTTGTAACCTCCGCCGCTACCTCCGCCGGCACCGAGAGAACCAGGGTTTAAGGCATCGAGGGAGAAATATCCGTCAGACATTCCGCTCCATCCCCAGTTAAAGTGGAACATGCCATTGCCGTCATATCCGTCAAGCACGAAAGAGTGACCGCCGCCGAGCATGGATCCACCGCCGTAAAGGATAGGTCCAACGGTTTTGAGGTTGTCATAGATCATCTGTTCCCATTCGGATGTGGAATGATACATCCTGAGGTCGTACAGTATATTCTGGTCATAACCGAGATATTTTTTCAGACCTGAAGCAATATTCATGGCAAGGGCGCCTGAAGATTCGGTATTATAATTCATTTTCACGGCATATCCGCAAGCTTTCATCAGATATGCGACAGCATCGGCTTCAGTTTCTGTATATTGTCCTGGCACATATGTGTCTGACATGTTCTCCCAATCAAACTTGCGAAGGGCAAAATTCATGGAAAGCCTTTTTGAAATGTCCTCACACTCATAGCTGATGGATCCGGTTCCCACTTCAGGATAGTTCCAATATTTCAATACCTGTGCCATAGCCGTTGCCACGCAACCTGTGTATGTGCGGTTTGTTCCCACCATAGGACATTGGTTGTAGTATGGCTCTACCTGGTCCCATTTTGTCTTTATCATGGGAGCTATCGCCGTCATGGTTGATCTGCGGTCTATATTTATTTTTGGTGTTTCTGCAGATATTCCATGCTCATTAGCGTATTCAATCTGTCTGGCATATTCGCTTAGCCACCATTCGAGTTGCGGGGGAAGGTTGCCTTCAACTGCATGTCCGTTGTCGGCATATCCGAGTAGCGGATAGGCAATGTCATCTGCTGAAAGCACCAGGTATCCGTCGTTTTCGCCCTGATTGAAAATATAGACTGCCGGATTCCCCTTTTCTGTAAGGGTTGTATGGGCAAGTTCCCGGGCTTTGCCGGAACGCGCCGGTACCGCCATCTTGGGGTTTGCGCTCTTCAGTCGCGAAAGAGCTTCGTCGGGTGTGATAGGTTTTGCGTAGGCAGTAGCCATAAGTGTTACTGCTGCGAGTCCTGAAAGTATTTGTCTTAACATATTTGTTTGGTTTAACAGCACTTTGATAGGTGCGGGACTATCGGCAATCAAGCCGACAGTCCCGAATAATATGTGAATTTAACGGATTGAAATCTTTTTACCGTTTATTATATAGATTCCTTTGGGCAGAGCCTTCATATGGTCATATGATCCATTGGTGAAAATTACTTTACCGTCAAGAGACACAACGCTATATTTGCCGTCTTTGTCAGCTGTTATGCCGTCTACCCCTGAACCTTTTTGGAGATTTGCAACGAAAGTACAGGTTTTTGAAGGATGTGCGTTGTCAATGTAGAACGCGCCATAGTAAAACACAAGTCTGTATTGTGT
>NZ_CAJMXD010000354.1:0-3034 GCF_905219685.1 Barnesiella sp. CU968 | reverse complement strand
CTACTACTTTCTACGAGTTGGGAGAAATGGTGGAATTTAACTTTTTCAATTACGGCATGGGCGAGACCTACCGCAAATTGAAACGCATATCTCCTTATATTGCTGCAGGCATCGGAATGACAGTATGGAGCATAGATGGCAAAACCGGAGCCGCATTCAATATCCCGCTCGGCGTAGGCTTGAAATACAAGCTTTCGCAACGCTGGAACATAGGCTTTGAGTTTCTGATGAAAAAGACATTCTCGGATCGCCTTGACGGCGAACAGCTCAAAGACCCCTATGGCATAAAGAGTTCGTTCATGAAGAATACCGACTGGTATTCTACCATGAGCCTTACGATTAGTTACGAGTTTAGCAAACGTTGCGCAGTGTGCAACTATAAAGACTGAATATCCCGTGTCAACGGGGAACCGACATTATGGAGGAAATAGAGAAGAAACTGAAAATGCTTGACCCTGCGCGTCTTCCCGGACACGTGGCAATCATCATGGACGGAAACGGGCGTTGGGCGCGCAAGCGTGCAATGGAGCGCAGCGACGGCCACGCAGAAGGCGTGAACAGTGTTAACCGCATAACCCGTTTCTCTTCAGACCTTGGCATCAAATATCTGACTCTCTATGCTTTCTCCACCGAAAACTGGAACAGACCGCAGGCTGAAGTGGACACTCTGATGCACCTCATCGGATGGACAATCCGACAGGAGACACCTGAACTGAAAGCTAACAACGTGAAGATTCATATTCTCGGAGAAACAGACCGCCTTCCAAAGGAAGTAAGGGAAAGTCTTCTTCAGGGCGTACGCGAAACCGAGAACTGCACAGGTCTGAACCTCCNGCTATGCCTCAGCTACTCATCGCGATGGGAACTCACACAGGCGGCACGCCGTATCGCAACACAAGTAAAAAACGGAGAAACCTCCGTTGATGACATCTGTGAGCAGACAATATGCGACACACTCTCCACCGCCTCGATACCTGACCCGGATCTTCTTATACGCACAGGTGGCGAGCAGCGTATATCCAACTTTCTGCTCTGGCAGATCGCCTACAGCGAACTATATTTCACAGATATTCTCTGGCCTGATTTCGACAACAACGCCTACCTCGATGCCCTGATCGACTATCAGGGAAGGGAAAGACGCTTCGGAAAGACATCAGACCAAGTGAAATCCTCAATATAATTAAACTATAAAAAATTACGATGATTTTTCGATTCCTTCGAACATATATGAAACATCTGAAAAAGACACTGGTAGTTCTTCTGTGCCTCGGCATTTCCGCCGGTGCCAGCGCCCTTGACATCAAACCGGCATCAGCCGTCGATACTGTCTTCAATCCCGACATCGTATATTCTCCGATTCCTAAGACTTATGAAATCGCCGACATACGCGTTTCCGGCGTACCCTCGTCCGATGACTATCTTATCATTGGTTATTCAGGTCTGTCGGTAGGCGACCGAATCGATATTCCCGGCGAAGACATCACCGGAGCCGTAAAAAGATTCTGGAGACAGGGTCTGTATTCAAAGGTGCAGATCAATGTCGACAAGATCGCAGGTGACAAGGTGTGGCTTGAAATTGCACTTGAGCAGCAGCCCCGCATGTCGAATATGACATTCACAGGGGTGAAAAGCGGTGAAAAGAAAGACATCGAACAGCGCCTCGGCATGGTGTCGGGTCAACAGCTGACACCCAATATCATCTCGCAGGCAAAGAAAATCATCGAAGACTATTATGCGAAAAAAGGTTTCAAGAACGCTGCGATAAAAATAACCCAACAGCCTGACCTTTCAAAAGAGAATCATGTGATTCTCAACGTGGATGTGAATAAAAACAGCAAGGTTAAGGTACACAAGATTTATATCGACGGCAACGAAGTGCTCTCTGACCGCAAGCTCAAGCGGACAATGAAAAAGACAAACGAGAACAGCGACCTGCTGAAGCTTTTCAGCCAGAAAAAGTTCGTTGACCGCGATTTTGCCGATGACCGCACAAGAATTATTGACAAATATAACGAACTCGGTTATCGCGATGCGAAGATCACGCATGACAGCGTGGCTAAATACGATGACAAATCTGTAGACGTGTTCCTGACTGTTGACGAAGGAAAGAAATACTACATCAGCGACATAGAATGGGTCGGCAACACAGTCTACCCCACAGAGACCCTTAACGCCTATTTGGGAATGTACCCCGGAGAGACATACAACCAGAAGATGCTCAAAAAGCGCCTCAGCGAAGATGAGGACGCAGTGTCGAGCCTTTATACAGACCATGGTTACCTCTTCTCCACCATCATACCGATCGAAGAACAGGTTCACGGTGACAGCATCGCACTCCAGATGCGCGTCATCGAAGGTCCTCAGGCACGCATCAACAAAGTGATCATCAACGGTAACGACCAGCTTTACGAGAAAGTCATACGCCGCGAGCTGCGCGTTAGACCCGGCGACCTTTTCTCACGCGCCGAGCTAATGCGTTCAGCCCGTGAGATAGCGGCGAGCGGACATTTTGATCCCGAGACAATGGGCATCAACCCGCAGCCCGATGAAGCCAACGGAACAGTAGACATTGTGTTCGACCTTGAATCCAAAGCCAACGACAAGGTGCAGCTTTCATTCGGCTGGGGACAGACCGGCGTGACAGGACAGGTGGCGCTTTCATTCTCCAACTTCTCGATGAAGAATCTCTTCAACCCCGGAGCATACAAAGGCATCATTCCGCGTGGCGACGGTCAGACATTCTCTATTTCCGCCCAGACCAACGCCAAATACTATCAGAGCTACAACATATCGTTCTTCGATCCCTGGCTCGGCGGAAACAGACCCAACTCACTCTCTGTCTCGCTTGACTACAGCCGCTCAACCGGTATCAACTCAAGCTTCTACAACGACAACTGGGCAAACGCTTTTCAAAATGCGATTTATAACCAGTATACATACAACACCAACTACTCCCAGTATGCCATCCAGGACGCATACGACCCCAACAAAGTGCTCCAGCTCGCCGGCGTCAGCCTTGGCTTCGGAACACGTC
>NZ_CAJMXD010000353.1:0-3036 GCF_905219685.1 Barnesiella sp. CU968 | reverse complement strand
GCCGCCGACAGCAAATTCCGGAATCAGGAATATCTGCAGGTCAACGGCGCGCAGGGGGTGATAAAGAAAGGACAGAGGATAGTCGACAGAGGTGAAATCATAACACCTCAGATCTACACGAACCTGAACACATACATGGAACTGCTTAACAAGACCAACAACTCGCAGAACGACCACCGGTATTTCTATGCGGGACAGTTCCTTTTCATCCTCATATGCTTCAGCATCCTGTATCTCTTCATGGGGTTGTACCGCTCACGTTTCTTCAATTCCCTGCGGAAGATGACATTTCTGATGTGTTTCATAACACTTTTCGTTGTCTTCTCGATTCTGATGTTCGAATATGTTCCCAACGGCATATATTTTGTACCGTTCGCCTCGGTGCCGGTAGTGATCCTTGTATTCTTCGATTCCCGCACGGCAATTTTCTCCCTGCTTGTCACGGTGCTCATATCATCATTGGTTGCCGTATTCCCCTACCAGTTCATTTTCATGGAGCTGACCGCCGGATTGCTGGCGGCATTCAGCATACATCGTCTCAGCCAGCGGTCGCAGCTGCTTCGCACAGCCGCCTTCACCTTTCTGGCATACTGTCTGACTTATTTTGTATCGAGTCTCATAACAGACGGCAATCTTGACAATTTCGCATGGCGCATGATCGGCATATTCGCCATCAACTCCGTGATTCTGTCTTTCGCCTACATCATGATTCTCATAGTAGAGAAGATATTCGGATTCACATCGACTGTCACACTTGTGGAACTCTCCGACATTAACAGTCCGCTGCTGCGCCGCCTCGCGGAAGAGGCTCCCGGCACATTCCAGCATTCCATGCAGGTGTCCACACTCGCCTCCGAGGCTGCAAGAGCCATCGGAGCCGACACACAGCTTGTCAGGACCGGAGCGCTTTATCACGACATAGGCAAACTTGAAAGCCCTATATTCTTTACGGAGAACCAGCACGGCATCAATCCTCATACCGGTCTGAATCCCGAGACAAGCGCACAGAAAATAATATCGCATGTCACAGCCGGACTGCAAATCGCGGCAAAAGAGAATCTGCCGGAAGTGATACGCAGCTTCATCACCGAGCATCATGGCAAAAGTATGGCACGTTACTTCTACAACACAGCAGTCAACCAGAGTTCGGAGGCAGAGGTAGACAAATCCCGGTTTACCTACCCCGGACCCAACCCGCAGTCGAAAGAAACGGCGATACTTATGATGGCGGATGCCGTGGAAGCGGCTTCCCGAAGTCTTCAGGATTACTCACGGGAATCAATAAACAATCTGGTAGACCGCATCGTAAACGGACAGCAGGCAGAAGGACTTTTCCGCGATTCTCCGATCAGCTACCGCGATGTGGAGACTGTTAAAGACACGTTCAAGAAACGTCTCGCCACCATATACCACTCGCGTGTGGCATATCCGGAAATCAAAAAATGATTGTCAAACGTTTTAATCTATAGGTGAGACAGGCTCCCACCCCCGTTAAATTTAAAATTCCCTTATTGTAAATACCCTATGATAAGTTTAAGAAAAATATTTGTATCTGCCGCGGCACTGATGATTTCATTCTCGATTTCCTCAACGGCAATCGCACAGAACAAACGCAAGATAACCGTGGAGAAGCCGGATCTTGAAGAAATCCGCATCTCCACTCTCACTCCGTCAAGCCCGTATTATTTCCCTAAACTCATGAAGAAATACGAGAGCAACGACACGACAATGACCAATGATGAATACCGACATTTCTATCTCGGATACATGTTTCAGGAGGATTTTGACCCGTATAGGGTCTCTCCTTACGCCAATGTGACCGATGACCTCCGCATGAAGTCGAGCCACACAAAAGAGGAGATAGACACGATACGCAAATATGCCCAGCTCGCACTCGCCGACAATCCGTTTGACCTCCGCCAGATGTCATTTCTTGTGCATGTTCTCAAGGAGAAGAGGAAAGACATGAGTGCAAAAATATGGGAGTATCGTCTGGAACATCTGCTCGGCGCGATCAAAAGTACAGGCACCGGAGAAAGCATGGACAAGGCATGGTATGTAATATATCCGATGCATGAATACGATATGGTGCAGCTGCTCGGTTATGAGGCAACAGATGCAAAATTCATAGAACCCGGATATGACTATCTGTCAGTGCGTCCTGACGAAACCAACAAGACGAAACGTGATAAATCAGCTGAAGGTTTCTATTTCAACATCATTGTGCCGCAACAGCAATACATGCTCAAGCATCCTGAAGATGAGGAAGTGACTGACGACAGCACCCCGGAACAGGAGCCTGCCGTGCCCGACTATTACCCCGATCCAGATGAAATACCGGCGCAATAACCGGTGTTTTGAGGAAACAGGAAGCGGAAAAACTGCAATAAGCAAAACCAAGCAATTTAAACTGATAAATACAATAACAGACAATATGGAAGAGATAAAAGTAGGACCCGGAATGTTTGTAAAATATGCTTACAGACTTACCGACGCCGATTCCGGCAAAGAATTGTTCGCGACTCCCGAAGGAGAGCCGGATGAAATGGTATATGGAGTTTCACAGGAGGTTGTGCCCGGTCTGATCGCAGCACTCAAAGACCTCAAGAAAGGCGACAGATTTGATGTCACCCTTCCTCCCGAGGCGGCATTCGGAGTGCGCCATGCAGAAAATGTGATTGAGCTTGACAAAGACATATTCATGCGCGACGGCAAACTCGCAGAGGAAGTGAAAGCTGGAGCCGAGCTCCCCATGATGACAGCCGAAGGCTTCCGCGTATTGGGCAAGGTCATTGAAGTAGGCGACAATGTAAAGATGGATTTCAACCATCCTTTTGCCGGACTGACAGTGACATTTGCCGGAGAAGTAGAAGAAGTGCGCGAAGCGACACCCGAGGAGCTACATCCCGCCCAGGGCGGTTGCTGCGGTTGCGGCAGCCATGGCTCATGCGGTGACGGCGGCTGTGGCGACGGCTGTGGTGATGGTTGCTGCCATTAAGAACACATCCCATACAGCCCTATACAGCCCCATATAGC
>NZ_CAJMXD010000352.1:0-3043 GCF_905219685.1 Barnesiella sp. CU968 | reverse complement strand
CAGAGACAAGGTCAGACACGCAAAACTTAAAAAACTGATAAAAATGAAAGAATACAAATACAAAATCAACGGATTGAAATTTACAGTATCCGTTGGCGATGTCGTTGACAACGAGGTAACCGTTGAGGTCAATGGCACTCCTTACATGGTAGAGCTTGACAAAGCAGCTCATGCAAAACCGTCCAAACCTGCCCTCTCACAATCCGGCAAGACCGCATCGGCTCAGCCCACGGCAGCCCCCACTCAGTCGGTTAAACCGGCTCCCGTCGCAGCAGGCGCGGCTTCAGCTGTCAAAAGTCCGCTTCCCGGAACCATACTGAGTTTTACTGTCAAGGAAGGTGACACTGTCAAGAGTGGCGACACTGTATGCGTTCTCGAGGCTATGAAGATGGAAAACGATGTGCACACAAGCAAAGGTGGCACGGTAAAGAAGATTCTTGTGAATGCCGGTGATGCCATACTTGAAGGCACGGATATAATGATAATCGAATAATCCAGTCAATCGATTCCACTATGATATTAGCAAGTGATTATTCGTTCGGCCAGTTCATGAGTAGCACCGTAGAGAATTTCTGGCAATTCACCGGGTTCCACAATTGCGAATTTACGAACCTCGTGATGCTTGCCGTAGGTTGCTTCTTTGTATGGCTCGCCATAAAGAAAAATTTCGAGCCTCTTCTTCTTGTGCCGATCGGATTCGGAATGCTCATCGGCAATATACCTTTCCAGCCGGGCATGGAGATCGGCATATATGAGGAAGGATCTGTTCTTAACATTCTTTATAACGGTGTTGAAAAAGGATGGTATCCGCCTCTTATATTTCTTGGCATCGGTGCGATGACCGATTTCTCGGCACTTCTCGCCAACCCGAAACTGATGATTATCGGAGCGTGTGCACAGTTCGGCATCTTCGGTGCCTATATGCTTGCCCTTCTCTGCGGTTTCGACCCCCTGTCGGCAGGATGTGTGGCTATAATCGGTGGCGCTGACGGTCCTACCGCAATCTTCACTACATCCAAGCTCAATCCCAACCTGCTTGGTGCGGTAGCGGTTTCCGCCTATTCCTACATGGCTCTCATACCTCTGATCCAGCCCCCTCTGATGAGACTTTTCACAACCCAGAAAGAAAGGCAGATCAAGATGCGCCCTGTGCGTGTCGTAAGCCAGTCGGAGAAGATTATCTTCCCTATCGTGGGCGTTATGCTGACATGCTTCGTTGTTCCGTCGGCAATTCCATTGCTCGGCATGCTCTTCTTCGGCAACCTGCTTCGTGAAAGCGGCGTGACAACTCGTCTTGCCAAGACCGCGAGCAATGCCATGACAGATATAGTGACAATTCTTCTCGGTCTTACCGTAGGCGCGTCAACCCAGGCTGACAAGTTCCTTACTGTTGACACACTCCTGATATTCGGACTTGGATTTGCAGCATTCATAATAGCATCCTCCGCAGGTGTGCTCTCAGTTAAGATTTTCAATCTTTTCCTGCGTCCGGACAAAAAGATCAACCCGCTTATCGGCAATGCCGGTGTTTCCGCAGTGCCGATGGCAGCACGTATCTCCAACAACCTCGGTCTTGAATACGATCCGACAAACTATCTTCTCATGCACGCCATGGGTCCGAATGTTGCCGGAGTCATCGGTTCAGCTGTGGCAGCCGGTGTGCTGTTGAGCTTCCTTGGATAATAACAGGAATTGCCTCGGCAACCTGAAAAAATACTCGTCAAGCTTTAAAATAAGCTTGACGAGTATTTTTTTTATTTTTTTTTGTTACTATTGTTGAATAATAACAATAAATGAATTAAATTCGCACTAAATATAAAAACATGCCGATTCTGCATTCCATGAAATACACAAAGTGAGGGAAACAGATATCCCTTGCCGATAAAATGCGGTTAATTTCAAGGCACGTATAATAAAGGCAAAATTCAAAGTAAAAGAGAAACACTATGGTATATAGATTCAAACTTGTTAGTGACGAAGTGAGCAATTTCGCCCGCGAAATTGAAATCGATTCGGAAAATACATTTCTGCAGTTGCGCAACGCCGTGCTCGACAGCGTAGATTTTGCAAAAGATGAACTCGACTCATTTTTCCTTTGTGATGATGACTGGCAGAAACAGGAAGAAATCACTCTTGAAGACATGGGACACACGGCAAGTGACACCGACACTTGGCTGATGGAAGAGACCCCACTGAGTGAGCTTATCGAAGAAGAGGGACAGAGGATGATTTTCGTATATGACTATCTGACGGAACGTTCATTCTTTATGGAATTGAAAGAGATCTATCCCAGCCGCACACTGGCAGATCCTGTATGCACTTTCAAAAAAGGCAAAGCCCCGAAACAATCCGTCGACCTTGACGAATTCGACAAAAAGATTGATCTCAAGGCTCAGGACAAAATAGAAGATCTTGACATAGATGTATTCAGCACCGATGACTTCAATGAGGAAGATCTTGGTGATGGGTTCGACATAATGAACATCAACTGAACCTCGATATAGAAGCAGAGGAAGTCCAAACGTTTCCGGCACCTGTTGAATGATTCAACAGGTGCCGGAAACATTTGGACTTAATTCTAAAGAAATGTGCTCTAAGTCACTTCGCATTCTTCAATGCCCGAAGAGTTTGCCTAAGAACGACTGTTTCTTCTCCGGTTTGATATGCACTCTCAGCTGATTGCTGTCTTTCCCGAAAAACAGAATATGAGAACGGAAGACGAATGCTATCACCCTGTCAAACTCAAGAATACCGTATATACTTCTTTTAAGGAACATCCTGAAAGGATTGAACTCCTCAAGATCTTCCACTACGACTTCCATATCATCAGAAACGATGTGGTGATGCTCCGTCAAAATACTCAGATAATCGTCAATTCCAAGTTCTGCCATATTTTTACAGGGCTTGGAATATTTCTTATATATCTCTTTGATGACTTGATCAGTAATCATGGCTATAAACGTTAGGTCACTGGCGTCTCTTAAAATCTGTTAATGCGAAATTGTTAAACTCTGTATTCATGTTGGTTACGCGATTTTCTGGC
>NZ_CAJMXD010000351.1:0-3043 GCF_905219685.1 Barnesiella sp. CU968 | reverse complement strand
GATAAATTGGTGTGCAATGATATACATGTTCATAGTCAATATTGCTTTGGATAACGTTATACTTTTGATAATAGGGCTTATCCATAGCTTTTGATAAGCCTTATGTGGGCTACGGTCATTGCGTACAGCCGGGAGAACCATATCGCCGAGGTGTGCAACTGACCGAGGCTCAAGCCGACGCGCTACTGCGAAAAGACCTCCGCAAATTCTGTGCTCTATACTCACAATACGGCAAAGACAGCGTGCTGTTAGGCGCATTAGCCTATAACTGCGGGCCCGGAGTAGTCAACAAATCCTCAATCCTGAAAAAACTCCGCCGTGGCGATAGAAACATTTTCAAGGAATACACCGCCCATTGCCGCTACAAAGGCAAGTGGCACAAGCAACTGCACCAGCGTAGGCTGACCGAGTTTGCCGCCCTGTATGTGCGGTAATTAAGATGCAAGCCAAACGCCGCCTTTGGGCGGCCGAAATTTTCAGCAAAATCAGTGGCGCAACTCTATCACAGGGTCGCGCCACTTGTCATATTACGATTTGGCAAATAATATCTTTACATATAAAGGTGCATACCGGTCACATCTGAAAAGATGTCCTCAAGCATATCGCAATAGACACCTTCATAGGTCTTGATGTCCTTGATTTTGACCTCAAAAGTCTTGCGGCTGAACGATAGACGGTAGAACCTCACATTGTAGAGGTCTGCGCCTGCATCATAGATGATTTCAAGACGGTTAGCCGATGTCTTGTTACGGCTAAGGCTCATTCTCAATCCGTTGCCGAGGTTGATGAAGTTGTGGCTTCCGGTCATTGCCACAAACCGCTTGCCTCCGATTTGTCGGAGTATGGTTGCTGCTATCTGATTGTCCATAGTGCTTTATTTTGAGTGTTATGTTTCTTGTTGAGCCATTCATCACGTTTGCGTCTGCACTCTGCGAGTGTGGGAGCGACACAAGAGAACAGCTCGTTGTAGTTATCTCGGTAGTCGTACATCACACGGCTTATCCGCTTGCCACGATGGGCAGAGTAGAAAGTTTCGTATTGTTCAGTGCCGTGAGCGGTGGTTGTGCTCACTCCGTTGGCGGTCATTCTCGTTGCCATATTCATAAGTGTTTTAGAAATTCACAATCATCATTCGCTGGTCGAATGTCTTTACTGGGTCGCTGACAAGGCGTTGCTTTACCCAAAAGTGGTGTTTGCCGTAGCCATATAGGAAAAACTTGTTGAGGTCGGTACGCTCGGCGCATACGGCTACCGTTTCCCTCAGTTCGGTTTCATTGCGTGTCAGCAATATGCGGTTTATGAGGTCAAGCACAACCGCTCTTATCTTATCGTCAAAGTCAAATATCAGACTTTCAATTATCACGTTCATATCTTGTGGGGTGTTGTGACCTGCGCCAATGCTGACGCAGGTCGGATTAAACATTCAGGCGGTCATTCTCTTGCGGATTAGCTTGGCGTTGTTGTTGACAAGGTTGATGATGCGGTTGTGGTATTTGGTGTCCTTGTTGTATTTGCCGTGGCACTGCACCACTTTGAGGGTCTTTAAGTCAACCTCAACGGTTTCAATTATCTCATCGCCAATCCTTGCGGAAAGAATTAGGGTGTCTTCCTTGCGGTAATATCCCGCTCCGAACACGCAGATGTCCTGCATCCTGCCTTCCTCATAGTATTCATCTATGCTTTCAAGCACTTTGATTGTCAACTCGTTGTCAGTGATTACCAATCCGAAGAACTTGGATTTTAAGGCAATGAACTTATCTTCATTCTCCTTTTCTTTGAGTAACCTCTGTTGCTCACGCTCACGCCTTTCTATCTCATATTGCCGTTCACGCTCGGCTCTCGCTTTCTCCCTCTTGGCGTCAATAAGCCTATTGACTCGGTCGTGTGCCTCGATAAAATCTTGTGGGCAGATGTTCTTGGGATTGCGAATATCCTTATCCAAATTCTTCAGCATCATCAGATAGTCACACCACATTCCGATATTGTTGATTTGATAGTGGTGGCGTTTGGCTATCAGATACGATGCCCAAAGATTGTCGGCAGTCGTGCGATTGGAGAGAAAGTATTTCATTTCCTCAATCTCTCCGGCTTTCATCAGCGTTTCAATCCGTTGGTCGGAAAGGAGAGCCTTGAAAAGACGCACGGGAGATACTCCGTGGAAATCGCCTTTGAAGCCATTTCGCTTAAGTTGCGGAAGAATTGACATTCTTGGATAAACATCGCCCCATGCCACAACCTCGTCATATAGGCTGTTGTGCGGTCTTACTTCCATATCGCTGTCCAATGCCCATACATCGCAGTAGTAGAATGGAAAGCCACGGAGTAGAGCCATATCGGTGACTTTGCCGTTGGAAGAAATCCACCTTTGGACTACCTCATGGCAGTAAAACTGCATAGGCTGCCCCTTACGGCTGACATATTTAACTTGCGACACACGGATAACTTGAAAACCTTTGCAGGTGGTTATCACGCTGAAATATCGTGTCTGGTTCATAGTGCGCCTGCGTGTTTCCTGCACTTTGAGTTCAGAACCGCAGATTGGGCATCGGCAACCGCATAGATTATCGGCAAGGGTGCTTTTGCTGTGCCATACATGACCGCAGTCGGAGCAAGTCATCGTGCCATTCTTGGTGCGGTAGGCAATGTGTTCGATGCAATGTTTGTATGCCCATTCAAACTGAGCGTCAGATATTGGGCTGAGGGTAGCCGATAGTCTTGCAACCTCTTTCTGTATCTTGGTCTTGGGTGTCATAGCGGTGTGGTGTTAAAAGTCAAAAAGACTTGGTTGAACATCTTGGGTTTTCTTCTCGGTGGTCGGCTTGGGTTGGGAGTGCTTGCGCATCTTTGCCATTTCCTCTTGGCGCAGACGTTCTATCGCGTCCTGTCGTGCCTGTTCCTTTTCTTCCTCGGTCAACTCTACCGTATGGTTTACCACCACTTTGCAGTTGATAGGATTGCCCACCTCTATCTCGTTTTCCTCAAAGTAGTGTACGGCTTTTCCGAAAATCTCATCATCAGTAAATCCGTTGCAACCGCTTTTCTT
>NZ_CAJMXD010000350.1:0-3044 GCF_905219685.1 Barnesiella sp. CU968 | reverse complement strand
GAACCGAAATTCAAGGTGTCAGGAGAAGTTGAGGGAGGAGCTGACCGTTCGCTGGTGCTCGAAAAATCAGACTTTTACGGACGCTGGATTCCGGTTGACTCCGTCAGAATCAAATCTTCAGGCAAATTTGAAATGGAGTCTGACGCACCTGCTTCTCCGGAGATATACCGTCTGTCGCTTGATGGAAAATTTATCTATTTCCCGGTTGATTCCATAGAAAGCATAACTGTTGATTCTCCTGCCGCGAATTTCGGTTCACCGCAACCGGCAAGAACCATCACAGGAAGAGAGAGAAAAAGGATTTTATGGAAAATGTCAATAATTTTCATATCTTAGAAAATTTCGTTTGGGAAAATTGAATAATTAATTTTTTTTTAAATCTTTTTTGAATTGTGACTGCAAATATACGAAGAATCCCTTAATAATGTGGAATTAAATTGCTAACTTTGTAAAAATTTACGCAAACGCGAAGAAAAACAATAAAGAATTTTATGTTACAGACATTCAAAAAAAACATCGCTCTGCCCGACGGACGTGAGATCACGATCGAGACAGGCAAGCTTGCCAAGCAAGCGGATGGAGCGGTGGAGGTGCGCATGGGCAACACTATGCTCCTCGCTACCGTATGTTCGGCAAAAGAAGCCGGCGAGGGCGTTGACTTCATGCCCCTCACAGTGGAATACAAAGAGAAATACGCCTCCATCGGCCGTTACCCCGGAGGCTTCCTTAAACGCGAAGGACGCGCCAGCGACTACGAGATTCTGACCTCCCGCCTGGTTGACCGCGTTCTCCGTCCTCTCTTCCCCGACAACTATCATGCGGAGACTTTCGTAAACGTCACTCTCTACTCGGCTGATGAAAACGATGCTCCCGATGCATTGGCAGGCATTGCCGCCTCTGCGGCGCTCGCAGTAAGCGACATTCCTTTCAACGGACCCATTTCCGAAGTTCGCGTGGCGCGTGTCGACGGCGAATGGGTGATCAACCCCACTTTCTCCCAGATGGAGCGTGCCGACATCGAACTGATGGTCGGTGCCACATACGATAACATCATGATGGTGGAAGGCGAAATGGATGAAGTTTCCGAAGCTGAACTTCTCGAAGCCCTCAAGGTTGCGCATGAAGAAATCAAGAAGCACTGCGTGGCACAGATGGAGCTTGTAAAAGAGGCTGGCAAGGAAGTAAAACGCGAATACTGCCACGAAGTAAACGATGACGCACTTCGCGCCGACGTTCATGCCAAATGCTACGACAAGGCATATGCGATCGCCCGCACAGGCTCTGCCGATAAACACTGGCGCAACGAGTCTTTCAAGGCGATATGCGAGGAATATATCGAGAATCTTCCCGAAATGACGGAAGAGCAGCTTGAGAACTATACAGAAGACCAGCGCATAGCCATGGTTAAACGCTATTACCACGATGTGGAGAAAGAAGCCATGCGCCGCTGCGTGCTTGACGAGGGCATTCGTCTCGACGGACGCAAGACCACTGAGATCCGCCCCATCTGGGCGGAGGTTGATTATCTTCCCGGTCCTCACGGCGCCGCAATCTTCACCCGTGGCGAAACACAGGCACTTGTAACCGCCACTCTCGGCACTACACTTGACGAGAAGATCGTTGACGATGTGCTCAACCAGAGCAAAGAGCGCTTCCTGCTCCATTACAACTTCCCTCCCTTCTCCACAGGCGAAGCGCGTCCACAGCGCGGTGTAGGCCGTCGCGAGGTTGGTCACGGAAATCTCGCACACCGCGCCCTCAAGCGCATGTTCCCGGATAATTTCCCCTATACATGCCGCATTGTTTCCGACATCCTCGAATCAAACGGCTCATCATCAATGGCAACCGTTTGCGGCGGCACACTTGCCCTGCTCGATGCCGGAGTACACATGAAACGCCCCGTAGCCGGTGTCGCAATGGGTCTGATCTCTGACGAAGGAGCTGTAAAATATGCAGTTCTTTCCGACATCCTCGGTGATGAGGACCATCTCGGAGACATGGACTTCAAAGTGACCGGAACCACAAAAGGTATCACAGCCACCCAGATGGACATTAAATGCGATGGTCTCAGCTATGAGATTCTTGCCAAAGCACTCGAGCAGGCAAAACAGGGCAGGCTTCACATTCTCGGCATCATAGAGGAGACAATCCCCGCACCTCGCGAAGACTACAAGCTGCATGTTCCGCGCCTTGTCACTCTTGAGATACCAAAGGAGATGATTGGTGCAGTAATCGGACCGCAGGGTAAAGTCATTCAGGGAATCCAGGAAGAGACCGGCACTGTCATATCTATCGATGAAGACGAGAAACTCGGCATCGGCAAAGTGGAGATCGCATCTAAAGACAAGAGCAGCATTGACGCGGCTCTCGCCAAAATCAAAGCGATCGTCGCCCAACCCGAAGAAGGCGAGGTATACGACGGTACCGTCCGTTCGATTCTCGACTTCGGTGCATTCATCGAATTCATGCCCGGTCGCGACGGACTCCTCCACATCTCCGAAATTTCATGGGATCGCCTTGACAACATGGAGGCAAGCGGTCTGAAAGAGGGCGACAAAGTAAAAGTCAAACTCATTGAGATTGACAAGAAAACCGGCAAATACCGCCTTTCAATGCGTGTTCTCACGCCCAAGCCCGAAGGATATGTAGAGCGTGAGGCACGTCCCCGCCGCGAAGACAGACCACGTCGCGAAGGTGACAGAGCAGGCTTCGAACGCGGACCACGTCGCGATGGAGACAGAGGTAACTTCGAACGCGGACCCCGCCGCGATGGAGACAGAGGACCCAGAGCACCCCGCCGCGACGGAGACCATGGTTCCCGCACCTTCACACCCCGCAACCGTGAGGATTAATATCAATGGAGTTCTATGAAGACTCCGATAAAACCAATACATCAGGAGACTGAATCGCATCTGCGATTCAGTCTCTTTTATCTTTTATATGACAGACCATAAAATCAAGTGAACGTCAACCTGAAGAAAACGATACAAAAAACTAAAGAATGTTAAAAAGCAAATTATTTTTGATGTTATATAGCATATATC
>NZ_CAJMXD010000349.1:0-3055 GCF_905219685.1 Barnesiella sp. CU968 | reverse complement strand
TTTAAAGACTTTGTTTTAGCCGCGCATCGTTAGTTCCGCTTTGCGAATGCGAACATAGGAACTATGCTCCTTCACCTCAAGAAGAAATCTGCTCCAAGCCTACGTCCCCAAATTCACTTTTATTTTTAAACAAGCTCTAAATAACTATCGTTTAATCAACTGAACAAATAATGCTTGCAGTTGTTGTAACAATAAAAACGGTTCCTTATGGAAAACACTATGTTTAAAATCCCTTATGGGTTATATGTGATCACGGCTAACACAGATGGTCGCGACAATGGATGCATTTCAAATACACTGGGACAGGTTACCGTAACTCCCAATCAGGTATCTCTATGTATAAGCAAAGAGAATCTCACATGCGAGATGATTCAGAAGTCAGGAGTCTTCACGGCTTCAATAATAAGTGAAAAAGCAAGTTTCTCACTTTTCAAACGTTTCGGATTTCAGACAGGCCGACAGGTCGACAAGTTCAAAGATTTCACAGCATGCAGGCGTGTTGCCAACGGTACACTTGCCATAACAGAGGGCACCAACGCATATATCAGTGTCAAGGTCAGCAATACCGTCGATCTCGGCACACATATGATGTTTATCGGTGAAGTGACTGAGATGGAGACTCTGTCAGACGTTCCTTCAGCAACATATTCCTACTATCAGGAATACATCAAGCCCAAGCCCCAGCCTTCGTCCGCATCAAGAAACGGACATACCGTGTGGCGTCGCAAGATATGCGGATTCGAATATGAAGGAGATGAACTTCCCGCAGACTTCATATGCCCTGTCTGCAAACATCCGGCATCCGATTTTGAGAGGGTCGAGATTACAGATAATGTCTCCGATCATCCAACCAATCAATATTCGGGTACTAAGACAGAAAAAAATCTTCAAGAAGCTTTTGCCGGAGAGAGCATGGCTCGAAGCAAATATACATATTTTGCTTCAGTCGCTAAGAAAAACGGCTACGAACAGATTGCAGCCCTGTTCCTTAAGACCGCCGACAATGAAAAAGAGCACGCTGAATTATGGTGTAAGGCTTTGGGAGGCGTAAGCAGTGACACGGCTGTTAATCTGCTTCATGCCGCAGACGGAGAGAATTATGAATGGACAGACATGTATGACCGCTTTGCGAAAGAGGCCGATGAAGAAGGATTCCACAATCTCGCTGAACAATTCCGGGGAGTGGCAGCCATCGAGAAACATCATGAAGAACGCTACAGGGCACTACTCCGTAACGTGGAAGCACATGAGGTGTTCCGGAAAAGTGGTGTCACCGTCTGGGAATGTCGCAACTGCGGACACATTTGCATCGGTACCGAAGCACCGGATGTCTGCCCGGTATGCTTCCACTCACAAAGCTACTTTGAGGTATGTGCTGGAAACTACTGACCGGAAAGGAAGATGCGCCGCTTAAAACAGAAGTTGTCTGAAAGCGAGATAAATAGAATCCTCCGGGAAGGAGATACGCGGTAATTGCCTTGGATGGAGATGAATATTATCCATATGCGGTACCCGTCAACAATGTCTACGATGGAGAGGCAATATAGACAATGTAAGTGGCAAGGAGGCAATCGAGCTCTCGAGACAACGCCAGCCCGAGAAATAAGAAGTTGTTTGGAAATACTCATAACTTTCGCTCTATCTCAGACTTTTGAGAATGATTGTGTTAGCTTTGTCTACGACTGAGGTGTCAAGGCTGGCAAGGTATATCCGTGTGGTCGTTTCAGAATCATGACCCATGCCTTCGCTGATTACCGGCAACGGTATACCCTTGGCTTTGGCAGCGGATGCCCAGCTGTGACGAGCCACATAGAGTGTCAAGGGCATAGCAACACCTACCATTCCCGCGATGATCTTGAGGCTATGGTTGATGTTATATGCGGCATTGCGATAGCAGCTCAGCTCGTTTACCTTGGATTTTCGTATTACGGGTAACAGATAGCCGCATGGATTATCCGGATACCTGTTGAGTATTGTCTGCATTTCTACAGTCCATTTTATTATAAGTTGTTGCCCGGTTTTGCGACGTCGGTATATGATGTAACCGTTTTTAAGATCTGACTTTTTAAGAAACGCCATGTCAACGAAACTCATTCCTCTTAAATAGAAACTCATCAGGAACATATCACGGGCATAATTGAGTGTCGGCTTCAAGGATAAATCCAGTGACTTGATTTTCTTGACAACAGAAAGAGGCAATGCCCGTTTGACAGTCTTGTCTATTCCTGTATAGACTCTGCGGAAGGGATTGCAGTCCTCAATAATGCTGTCTTCCACAGCACGGTTATATACTGCCCTGAGTATACGCATATAAAAAGATATGGTATTAGGCACAACCCCTCTGCTTTTATGCCACGCCTCGTACGATTCAATTATTCCGGGAGTCAGGGAATCAAGCAATATGTCTTTGCCTTGCCGGAATTTTCTAAAACTGTTGAGCGCGGATCTGTAGGTTTCGGATGTGCGGTTCTTATTGCTATGTCTCAAACCTGCTATTACGTTCTCCATATAGTTGAAGAGCGTGTATTCCCTGACATATCGTCTGAACTCTTCTATCAGATCATCTACTGTGTAAGTGAGTACACTTGCATCGAATCTGCTGCCGATTTTTGTCAGTCGCTCCACATCCTTCAGAATACACTCACGGATTGTCTGTATCAACGGTGCGCGTTTTCTTTCAGCTTTTGCCGTTACCATTGATCGTGAGTTATCCCACTCCATCGGTAATACTTTGTATCCGGAAAAAAGTTGTCTCACTTTTCTTTCGTGGATAATCTGATAATAGATTGCACCCTCTCGGTCTTTAGCCGACGGGGATCTGAACTTTACTTTTATAGAAATCATTTATTCTGGAGGTTTTGATTCGCCCAAATATAAGGCAACTCATCATCACTCCATCATCATTCCGGCTTTTGTTTTATCTTATCGGCAGATTCATTTATCCTCTTATACGAGTAAATATATTTCCAGTTTTCGGGAGGTTGCGGGAAATCCGATGACTTGAAGAACTCCCCTGCTTGCGACTGATATTTCTCTGCCTCATAAAAATGACACA
>NZ_CAJMXD010000348.1:0-3076 GCF_905219685.1 Barnesiella sp. CU968 | reverse complement strand
TTACAGTTGTGGCAAAAAAGAGCAGTGAGCAGATCACCCATCTGAAAGAAGACATCTTTGCATCCGGTTTGTTGTTTAGAGCTGACATTTTAGCAGTTTCAGTATTTTTTAAGGTTAAAATTTAAAATAATCCCTGGCATTGCCATAAGCGATTCTGCTCACATATTCCTTTCCTATGAAATCAATCTCGGAAGCCGGCAGAAGTCCGTTCTCTATGTCATTGCCAAGAAGATTGCAAAGAGTGCGCCTGAAATACTCATGACGCGGATAACTGAGAAAAGAACGGGAATCGGTGAG
Source organism: Barnesiella sp. CU968 (assembly GCF_905219685.1). Lineage (NCBI taxonomy): Bacteria > Pseudomonadati > Bacteroidota > Bacteroidia > Bacteroidales > Barnesiellaceae > Barnesiella > Barnesiella sp. CU968. The sequence goes on along the minus strand of NZ_CAJMXD010000348.1, from coordinate 2,779 downwards.
CATACCCACGAATCTGCTCAGAAGTCCAAGATTGGAAAGAGCCGTCATCTGTTTCTCCATGCCGTCTTTCTGGTCAAGGAACCACCACCCCGAGCCGAACTGTATTTTACCGGCGCCGTAGCGGCCGTCCTGGAAATTGCCGATCATCGTAGCCACAAGTTCATTGTCATGCGGATTGAGGTTGTATATGATAGTCTTGGCGAGCTTGTCGCGGGATGCGAGCATGTCAAGGAAACGGGACATCTTCTTAGCGACATTGAGGTCTCCGATAGAGTCAAAACCTGTGTCCGGACCGAGCTGCATGAACATACGGGTGTTGTTGTTGCGTATCGCCCCGTAGTGGAACTGCTGTGTCCATCCCGCGTCATGATCCATTATGGCGAACTCCACAAGCATCGCCGTCTTGAATCTGGCGGTCTCCTCTTCCGTAAGTCTTGAGCCTCCGTACACTTTGTCGAAAATATCCACTATTTCCGCAGAAGTATAATCCTCGGCATAGAATTCCTCTATGCCATGGTCAGACAGGCGGCATCCTGCCTGTTCGAAGAACGCATGTCGCACTTTCAAGGCATCGATGAGGTCGGCAAACTTCCGTATCTCCACCCCCGACACTTCGGAAAGTTTCTCAAGATATGCCTTGAAAGCCTCGGGGTCTTCCACAGCCATCGCCTTGTCAGGACGCCACGTCGGAAGCATTTTGACCTTGAATCCGTCTTCTCTGGTCTTCAGATGGTGTTCAAGAGAATCCACCGGGTCGTCGGTGGTGCACACAACCTCCACGTTGTAATGGAGCATAAGCCCCCGCGCCGTGCGTTCCGGAGTCTGAAGCATCGCCGAACAATGGTCGTATATCTCTTTTGCAGATTCGGGATTCAGGAGGCTGTCGACACCGAAAGCAGTCTTAAGTTCAAGGTGCGTCCAATGGTAAAGAGGGTTTCTCATGCAGTAAGGGACTGTCTGCGCCCATTTCTCAAACTTTTCCCAATCGGAGGTATTCCTGCCGGTAATGAAAGACTCGTCTATACCGTTGGTGCGCATCGCACGCCATTTGTAGTGGTCGCCTTCGAGCCATATTTGGGAAAGGTTCTCGAATTTATGGTCGTTTGCCACATATTCCGGATTGAGGTGACAATGATAGTCTATAATGGGCTGGTTTTCAGCATACTCATGATACAGACGTTGCGCAACCGGTGTCTGGAGGAGGAAATTTTCGTGGATAAATGGTTTCATACTGGAGGTATGTATTTTACTGGTACTTATGATAATGGAACAGCTTCTGGCAGGAGAAGACAAAAGCCTTCTTTACAAGACAACCGGAGTTTTCCATATGCAAAGATAAAATAAAATTTCTTAATTTAAGAATATTTGCAAATCAAATGCCTGTAATCAATATCCTGCTTTCTGAACATAAGCGAAAAGTAAAAAAATAATTTATCACACAAGAGAAGGAGCTGATATTTTTATTAATTTTGCGGCGCAATCAAAAGCCGGTGTCCTCCAGACTTTCGGCAGGTCAGGACATGTCGGCAAATTTCAACCGAATTAATTATGGCAGACGATTCAGTCGGAAATAAACAGGCTACGGTATATTCCATTCTCCTCATCATAAGCTTCGGTCATTTTCTGAATGACATGATTCAGTCGGTAATACCCTCCGTATACCCGATACTCAGAGATGATTACAATCTTTCATTCCTGCAGATCGGCATCATCACATTTGTCGCGCAGATGACCTCTTCCATAATGCAGCCCGTTGTCGGAAGGTATACCGACAGACATCCACACCCCTATTCCCTGACTGCCGGCATGATGTTCACACTTGCCGGCATTCTGCTTCTGTCTGTAGCCTCCTCCTTCGGAGTCATACTGCTTGCGGTAGCTACAGTTGGCATCGGCTCTGCCGTTTTTCACCCGGAGTCATCACGTATAGCCCAGAACGCCGCAGGAGTCAAAAAAGGACTCGGACAGTCTATTTTTCAGGTCGGAGGAAACGGCGGAACCGCCCTCGGTCCGCTACTTGCCGCTGTCATAATACTCCCCTTCGGGCAAAAATCCATATCATGGTTTGCGATTGCGGCTCTTGTCGCCATCGGGGCACTGTCTTATGTGGGCAGATGGTACAAGACCTCATTGCGTTCGGTCAGAAAAACCGTCATCTCTCCGGCTGTAAAAAATCTGTCGCCGAGACGCATACGACAGGCGTTGTTCATTCTTTGCGTGCTCACATTCTCGAAATATTTTTATATGGCGAGCATGACAAGTTACTTCACTTTCTTTCTAATGGATAAGTTCGGCATTGACATCAAGCAGTCGCAGCTGTGTCTTTTCGCGTTTCTCGCCGCCGTCGCCGCCGGCACCCTTATAGGCGGAGCGATAGGAGACCGTTACGGACGCAAGCTTGTGATATGGTGGTCGATATTAGGCGCGGCGCCATTCGCGCTCGCACTCCCCTATGTCAACTTCGTCATGACGATAATCCTCGCAATAATCATAGGACTTGTCATTTCATCGGCATTCTCCGCCATACTCGTCTACGCGACAGAACTGAAGCCCGACAAGGTGGGGATGATAGCAGGACTGTTTTTCGGTCTCAATTTTGGACTTGGCGGCATAGCTTCCGTATTTTTCGGATGGCTTGCAGACCTGACAAGCATTGGATTCATCTTTCAGCTGAGCACACTCCTGCCGCTCCTCGGCATTGTCACGGGTCTCTTACCCGACATCGAGTCTCGAAAAAAATTTACTTGAAATGCACCCCTGCATGAGCAAAAAGGAAGCC
>NZ_CAJMXD010000347.1:0-3084 GCF_905219685.1 Barnesiella sp. CU968 | reverse complement strand
TTAAGCACGTGTTTTTATTAAAATTTCAGGTGTTTTGAATGACGTTTTTCGGAACATCAAACTGAACACCCTACTTATTAATATTTAGGACAAATGTGTTCCCGTTGTATAATGCGAAGTCCTGTTGATTGATGAAAAGGAAAATGGGAATCCAGAAATCAATCACACCCTGCTTCAACTTATATGGAGCAGCCTTCAGAATCTTGGTGAGTTCAGACAACTTTCTGGGCTTATCAACAGATGAGTTGATAAACTCCATCGAAGCGGTCCATAATGTCTGGAGTTCCGGTTGCGTTGGTGCTCCAAGAATCCAGTTTCCGTTTTCATTAATCCGATGTATCCCTGACTCTCTGAAAAGTGTGAAATAAACAGTTTTCTCCGGAGGAAATCCTTCTATCCCAAATGCCTCTACATCAGATTTGTTCAGCATTGCGTCAAGCAAGTTGACCCTTGCCAAAGATATGGCCGAACTCAACTTCTGACGGTTGAGCAACTCATTGCGAATAATAGGCGTCTTGTCGTAAATGATGTCACAAACGTATGAGAGAAGTTTATTGAAATCTCTGACAGACCTTATTTTGACCGACTCTCCTTTGAAATACCATACCACGCTATCGATACCATTAGTAAGCGCGGTATTTATAGTCTCGTTTAATAGTAGCGTCTCATAGGTCTTCTGCTTTTCAAGTTCAGTCTGTGCTATCCTATCATCAATAGCGACATTGTCAATCACATATTGCAGCTTCTTGATTTCATGAAGATGTTTTGTAATAGCCTCGGTATTCTTGAAATATCCATATATAGAGGCGCCAGCTGACTTTGAGGTAGATAATTCTTTTACCTCTTCTTCGATTTCCGAGAGTGGAAAAATCAGATGTACAAATCCATCGATATCGCCGGAGGCTTCCACTATAGTGGGCTCGTTGGATACGCGNTACTCAAAATAACGAGGGGTTCCTATTTTATAGTATGAAGCGGTCGCGACTGCGGCTTTTTGCTTGATATACGGAGATATTTCTTCTACCGAAAGCTGTGGAGTTGGTACGATAGAAGCTGCTTTAAACAATTCACTTTCAATATTGAGATTTGTCCCTTCATATAATATGAATTGTGACTTATATGATGCAAATCTGATTATCTTTTCAGAAAGAAGCGTTTTTATTGTGGCCTTTACATTAATAATACCGAGAGCATTCTGTCCGTATGTGACAAGAAAATCATCATTTAGAACAATGCCATTGAAGAACATATTGATAAGACCTATTGTCTTTATAATCTTCAGACAGTCATTGATAACATTCGACTCCTGATTAGACCCTTCAATACGTTCTATTGCCACTGCGAGCGACCTCCACCCGGTAGAATCGGCATTCATCTCATTGATAGCCGAATAAAAATGATAGGTCAGATAGTCATATACCTTGGCTATGTTATATGTCAATGAGGCTGTTGCCTTAAACTCATTGAGGGAGTCTTCACCTTTAGCGGTTAGGAAAGAAAACAAGGAACGCTCATTCTGCCCATATCTCTGGACCGCAAGAGTTAGGCACACAGCAGAGATTGGATCGAGAGGATAGAGAAGTTCTGCCGTTTTTAAGCTGAACGAATTGCTGAGAATTTTACTTCTTTGACCAAGGTCGTATAGGAGATTCAGACTGATTCCCTCTGAGCGTGTTATGTGCTGATGCTCACTTAACTGCTTTGCCGTTAGATAGAGAAGTTGCTCTACCGGTTCAGCGAAGACAATCTCCTGAAAACGGCCCTTTACTTTTTGCCATTCGTTTCTCTGTGTTTCACTTAGTTTATAAGCATAACTTCCAAAGTTCTGATGTAGCGTGGTTAGAAGTATTATGTTTCTACTCGGTACATTTACGAATTCAGAAAGTTTCTGTAGGAAATACAGTTCCTTTTCTGGGTTGTTATTAGCGACGTGCTCAAGTACTTTACCAAACTCATCAACGACAATAATTAAAAACTTGTTGCGCTTTCGGATTGATTGATAATACTGATTAAGAGCATCAATTGCGTTACTGTTATGACTCTCAAGTTTGGATGCCAGTAATGTGCTTAGCGATGAATAGTCGCCTACTATATTCAGAAATTCAAAACCGGAGGTAGAGCCAAGGACATTTCTTTTGATAAGCCGATTTGCACCGGATGTCAAATCATCTTCCAAAGCAAGTATGAAGCTGGACTTTCCAGTGCCGTAGGTGCCGATAATGGAGAATGAATGGTGGCCGGAATTGTAACTATTTACAATGTTTCCAGCTACCATCCGGGCATTTTCCGTTATGATATATCGGAAATCCGCTGCTGTATTTAGCTATATATTTACTGATGGAATATAGCTCATAACGAATCGTAGTAATTATCCAGAACATCAAATCTGTTGAGTTCTCCTATAAACTGGACATTTTTAATGCCACTGTTATCAGAGAACACAACCATTCCGGGGTAAAGTTTCTCTATTTTACGGATTATATCTATGAGCGATATTATTGGCAAACAGAATACAAGAGACAGCTTCTGGAGTATATCAAAAGACAACGTTTTATCCCCACCGCTCAATGTGAGGAGGGCGAATAGAACGACATCGGGTGCGATATCTTCAGGCTCAGTCACTCGATAAGAATATACGTCCGAATCTTTATTGACAATAAGACCAAGCCCTATTAATAATGCAGAGAAGTCTTCAATGTTCTTTAAATCTTTTGGAGCTACATAATTTTTCAAGAGCACAGCGATGTCTTTTTTTACGGTGTTTTCGTTGTAGACATTTCTTTGTTCAGGAACCGAACATTTGCGTTTGATAAAATTGCGTAGCTCATCTTTTGAGAACTCCTTTTTCTCTCGCTGATACTCTACAAACGTTAGGTTATAGATACTGGCGACACCTGTTACGACAAGAAGGAAATGAAGAACCCAAAGAGTGTTGAGGTCCTCCGCATAGGGATCACGCCCATATTCAGTATCAAAAAGGAAGTCTGCTATGCCAGTAAGTTCATCCTGTCTAGTCCGGAAAAGTGTTGACCGTCAGATTCAACATTTTTTAGTAAAATGTGTGAAGAAAACAAAAAATTCTGG
>NZ_CAJMXD010000346.1:0-3090 GCF_905219685.1 Barnesiella sp. CU968 | reverse complement strand
CTGTTCTGTATTCTCAAACATAGAAACTTATATGATAATTTACGCAGAGCGGACATTTGATTTGCAGACCTGCGAAGAGAGATGATTTCAATTTTATTACGCAAAATTACAAAAAAAGTTTTTTAAGAACATATGTTAAGCTGTTTAAAAATTATAGTGATATGGCATATCTACCGTTTTTTTATTAATTTTGTAAATTAAGAATCATTGTGCGCCCTGCACGACAAACCGCCGGGCAATATGCTTGATGCCAGATAAAAGGAGACACGACTATGGCTGAATATAATAAAAATATGTCGCCCGAAGAGGAAGACCGGATGATAGAAGAGGCTTATCAGGATGTGCTGAATGCCTATCTTGCGAGCAATCACCGCAAAAAAGTGGAGATTATCGAACGTGCGTTCCGCTTTGCCAAATCCGCACACAAGGGGGTGAGACGGCGCAGCGGCGAGCCATATATACTTCATCCGATAGCCGTGGCAAAGATTGTGATTTCCGAACTCGGGCTCGGTTCCACATCCATATGCGCGGCATTGCTGCACGATGTTGTGGAAGACACAGAGTTCACAAAGGAGGATATCGAAGCGAGTTTCGGCTCCAAGATAGCCTCGATTGTGGAGGGACTAACAAAGATTTCCGGCGGTATATTCGGAGACAAGGCTTCTCTTCAGGCGGAGAACTTCCGTAAACTTCTGCTGTCGATGTCGACCGACATCCGGGTAGTGCTGATAAAAATGGCAGACAGGCTGCACAATATGCGCACCCTCGGCTCCATGCGCCCCGAGAAGCAATACAAGATCGCCGGTGAGACTCTTTATGTCTACGCTCCTCTTGCCCACAGACTCGGACTATACAAAATAAAGGATGAACTCGAAGACCTCGCCTTCAAATACGAGCATCCGCAGAAATATGCGGAAATAATAGCCAAGGTAAGCGAAAGTGAGAAGCACCGGGAAGAGATTGTAGAGGAATTCGTGGGACCGGTAAGAAAAAAACTCGATGCCGCCGGATTCAAATACGAAATAAAGGCAAGGGTAAAAAGCGCTTATTCCATCTACAACAAGATGGAGACCAAGAAGATTCCGTTTGAAGAGATTTACGACATTTATGCAGTGCGCGTAATATTCGAAAACGATGACGATACTCTCGAAAGAATACATTGCTGGGAGATATACACCTTCTTTACCGACGGACACAAAGTGCACCCGGAACGCCTCCGTGACTGGACGAGCACCCCGAAGGCAAACGGTTATCGTGCCCTTCACCTCACTGCGATGGGACCTGACGGCAAATGGATCGAAGTGCAGATAAGAAGCCGCAAGATGGATGAAATCGCGGAACTCGGCTATGCGGCACACTGGAAATACAAGACAGGTGTTCATGAAGATGACACCGAGCTTGACAAATGGATGAACACCATAAAGGACATCCTTGCTAACCCCGAACCAAACGCAATAGATTTTCTCGACACAATAAAACTCAATCTTTTTTCCGCAGAAATCTACGTATTCACCCCTAAAGGCGACCTTATTACACTTCCGGCGGGCTCGACCGTACTCGACCTTGCCTTCGCCATACACACACAACTCGGCACCCACTGCATCGCCGGAAAAATCAACCATCGTCTCGTGCCTATTTCATACAAGCTCGATTCCGGCGATCAGGTAGAGATAATAACTTCCGACTCTCAGACTCCCCAGCCCGAATGGATGCAATTCTGCAATTCGGCGAAGGCTCAGAACCGTCTGCGCGCCATTCTGCGCAAGGACAGACGACACCTGACAGAACGAGGTAAGAAACTCTACGATGAGTTTCTCGAACGCGAAGGGGTGGAAAATACTCCGGATGTGATGACACGTCTGCTCGGCAACCTTCATCTTCCGCATAAGGAAGACCTCTACCTCATGCTTGCCAACGATGAGATAAATCTCTCCGCCAAACAGCTCAAAGACCTTAACAAGACCCGTTCCTCATTGCTTTCCAAGATATTGCGCAATCCTTTCTCTTCAAAAAAACAGGAAGAGCGCAAGACTCCGGTCAACAGGAAGGTGATATATGTGCTTCATCCCGATGAAGACAAACCCAACTATAAGCTTGACACATGCTGCCAGCCTATACCGGGCGACGATGTGCTCGGATTCGTGGACGAGAACGAAGACGTTGTGGTGCACAAAGTGAGCTGCCCCAATGCAATGCGCCTGAAAAGCTCGTTCGGATCAAGGCTCGTGGCTACGAAATGGGGCGGGGTTGCCGACAGATTCCTCGCAACAATCAGCATAGACGGCATAGACAGGCGCGGAATCCTGGAGGAAATAACCGGTGTCATATCGCGCGACATAGGTGTGAACATGGTCGGACTGACAATCAACGCACGCCAGGAGGTGTTTCATTGCGAGATAACTCTTCAGGTAGACAACTCGGAGACCGTGGAAAACATATGCCGCAGTCTCAAAGAGAAGATAAAAGGTGTGAAATTCGCAAAACGGATTTCCTGAACATTATGAGAAAACTAAGTCAGATAGCAATAGCGCGTATCGGCATACTGCTCGGCGCGACCGCATTGATACTCTTTCTGCTGCCCCATTCCGACAGGCAGTCGTATACATATGAACTCAATCAGCCTTGGAAGTATCCGCTTCTTACCGCTGACTTCGATATGCCGATACTCCGAGACTCGGCATCGGCAAACGTGCTCCGCGACAGCATCGACGCAAACTTCATACCTTTTGTGGCGAGAGATGCCGATGTGGAGACGGCTTCCCTGACACGGTTCTCCAACACGGTATCGGGCAGAGCCAAACACTCTGATATCACAGACCTTCAGAAGCTCTTGCGCGACGTATACTCCAGAGGAGTGCTCGACACCAGACTCTACGAACACATCAAGGGAATGAAACCGCGGCAGCTACGCATGATGGTCAAAGAGAACGGAGCCACCACCGTTTCCACCATCGATGCATCGGCTATGCTCTCCCCTGCCAGGGCTTTCGAATATATAGATTCGATATACGTGCGACACTCCTCCGCCCGTCAGCTCGACGGAGACCTCGCAAAGGCATTGAACATATGCCTTACCCCAAACATGATGAC
>NZ_CAJMXD010000345.1:0-3108 GCF_905219685.1 Barnesiella sp. CU968 | reverse complement strand
GGGGGGATGGCGCTTATTTCGAGACGAATAATCATAGTTATAGGCGGTTTGATCTGAAAGATGCCGAGAATGGTGTGCTCGTACGTACCAATTACAGTCATTCCGGCAGACCGGACGAAGGTTTTGGTTTTGTGCGTGAGGCTAATGCCTGCCATTTGCTTGACCCATATGTGAAAACGAAGTCTGTAACTCCCGAGGTGCTGACTGAGGAACTGAGTCGTAGCTTTTATCACGATATGAATAAACGAGACTATTCATCTGCGGGAGAGAGGTGGGTGATAGATCAGGATTTTATACCCAGGTATAAATCTACTGCTACAATTGCGATTGAGGGCTGTCATCCTGTGTCATCAGTGTCGGAGGTGACCCCTGAGATGGTAAAACGCGAATATGTGATGTGGACCGGTCTCGGATATCCGCCCTGCGCCGAGACGCGTGCCGTGACATGCGCTCCGGACGGTGTTGATAAAGACCTGCGGGGGTCTTTGCCAAACGGTCATTCTCCACTTGCAGACAAGGCAAAAAAGATGCGCGATGAAGTTTTTCCCATACATAAGGGAAACGGAGACAAATACATCGACATGGAAAAACTTTTCCGTGAGGACGGTACGGGATATGTGCAGAAATTAAAGCAGCTAAATGTTGAGAATTTCAAAAAAGGGAGGGAGAATAGGGATGGATACGGCAAATACTGATTTTCTGTGTAATGAAGTCTTCAGGATGACTAAGGGTGATTTCGCACGCAAGATGTTTTGGTTCTGGGGTGTGACTCCTGCCATTGTTCTGTCACTGTGGTTTGTAGCAGGCTTGGTATTCGGAATTGTTGTCAATATTGTTTATTTTGCTGTAGCTGCCATGGCATTGTTCATCATGTTGCCGTTGGTCATGATGTTTCTGTATTATAGCCATGGATTAAATAAATACTGTTATTTCAATGTTGTGGATCATAATATCTCACTTTCGGAGAATGGTGTGATGGTAACAATGTATTTCCCTGTGACTTCAGAGGGAAGTGATGACACAGACAATAATGAGAATGAGACTAAAAAGAGCGAGGTCTTTATAAATTACAGCAGGTTTGGAGCTTACAGGGTGTTTTCTGATTCAGTGGTTTTCCCCATAGACAAGCCTGTTAGCGGTTTTTTATGGATGCCGTTGTCTGCATTTGAGGATGGACCGGAATTTGAGAATGCTGTGAGAAAATTGTCTTCAAAGCTGACATTAAGTGCTTTCTGATTAATGAAGTGATTTAAACTTTTTACGAAAATACAATAAAAGAGAAAACATGTTTTCTTCATCATCAATCTTCATCAATATTTTGGTGCATTCCGCATCTTTCCCCTCAAAATCTTAACGAAACTTAATGATGAAAAAAGTTTAAATCACTTCAATATGCTGTGATTATTGCTGACTGTCGGTTTGTTAATTAATTCGGATTTTGCATATGCGTATATTAAAAGAAAAGAACAAGAAATATTGCTTCATAATGGATATGGAGGTTCGCGATTATGAACTTGATTGCGAACAGATAGTGAACAATGCGAATTATCTTCATTATATGGAGCATACGCGCCATAGGTTCTGTATGGATGCGGGAGTCTCTTTTACGCAGATGCATAATAATGGCATCGATGCCGTTGTTCGCAAGATAGAGATTGAATATAAGACATCGCTGCGGGGTGGAGACACGTTTCTCAGTTGTCTGAGGGTGGAGAGAAAGGGTGCCAGATTCATTTTTCATCAGGATATAATACGTTCTGACGGAGAGGTATGCACAGAAGCTGTCGTGACATGTGTTATTCTTAAAGACGGCAAGCTGACAAGAGGTGACGAACTCGCCCGCCTGTTTGCCAAATACCTGTAAGTTGCGATGAATCATACGGAAGAAGATGCTATATATCGTATAGCATTAGGGATGATGAAAGGTTGCAATGCATCCATAGTCAAAAGAATGGTCGAGAGAGGTGTGACTCCACGGGAGTTTTTTACTCTTGATCTGTTGTCGGTGTATGATGCGTTGGGACTGAACAGTAAGAACGGTTTTGGCGCGAACTCAAGAGAAGACTCCTTGCAAAAGGCAAAGAACGAGTATCAGTTTGTTTCACGCCACTCGATACGCGTGTTGTCGCTCGCTGACGATGATTATCCGTGGTTGCTTGCTGAAATACCGGATGCTCCGGTCACTCTTTATATGCTTGGTGATGCAGAACTGAATCCGATGCATTCAGCCAGCATTGTCGGCACGCGTAAGCCTACAAAATACGGGATGTCTTTCTGTAGCCGGTTTTGCACAGATCTTTGCGGATATTTTCCTGATCTTTCCATAGTCAGCGGACTTGCACTCGGCATAGATGCCGCCGCTCATACCGCCGCTCTGGATTCCGGTTGTCAGACAATTGCTGTTGTTGCTCACGGTCTTGACACGCTTTATCCGGCGGCAAACAGGGATCTTGCTCGAAGAATAATAAAAAACGGAGGTGCGGTTATTACAGAGTATCCGTCAGGATCGACTCCGCATCGTTCCTGTTTCTTAGAGAGAAACAGGATAGTGGCAGGTCTTTCGCAGCTGACAGTAGTCGTGGAATCTCCCATAAAAGGTGGAGCGATGAGTACAGCCAACCTTGCTTTCAATTATGACAGAGAGGTTATGGCTTTGCCCGGAAGGGTTACGGATGACGTAAGCGCCGGCTGTAATCTTTTGATCAGAAAAGAGAAGGCACATCTGATAGGAGCTGCCGCAGATGTGATAGAGATGATGGGATGGAAGCCGCTTGGCAGACGTGTGGCGCCAAAGCAGAGAAATCTTTTTCCCGAACTTGAAGGAACACCGGGAAGAATATATGAATTGCTTAAGTTTGAATCTGACCCCGTGTCTGTAGATGTGATTCATCTTCGAACCGGCATAAGTGTGCCGGAACTCATGGGTGCTTTGACAGAACTTGAGTTTGACGGCATAATCACACGTCAGCCTGGAAACCGCTATTCAATCTCCTGAGACATGATTGCCTTATGATATAAGTAGTGACTAAGGGTAAACGTCCCATAAAGCGCATAACTCTCTTAAGTGTCCGAAGTTTCGGGCACTTCAATATTTCATGTCATTAAAAA
>NZ_CAJMXD010000344.1:0-3118 GCF_905219685.1 Barnesiella sp. CU968 | reverse complement strand
CAAATAGCAAATTGCCATCCAACTCTTGACCTCGAATTTGATTAACACTTTTTAAGAGACACTAGTGAAGCCGCTTCTAATTTTCAGAGGTTGAATTTGAACAGATTTGAAATAGATTGTTATATATTAAAACTAATGATATTCCCGATATGTCAAAAACAGACAAAATGAACTTAAAGGAGGAAGCTCTCGCGTATCATGAGGCGTGGACTCCCGGTAAAATTGAGGTTGTTCCAACCAAGCCCTATGCCAACCAACATGACCTTTCTCTGGCGTATTCACCAGGTGTCGCATATCCTTGCAAGGAGATAGAGCGCGAATCCGGTATGGCATATAAATATACAGGCAAGGGGAATCAGGTCGCAGTCATTTCCAATGGCACGGCGGTTCTTGGTCTTGGTGATATAGGCGCTTTGGCAGGAAAGCCGGTGATGGAAGGAAAGTCACTTCTTTTCAAGATTTTTGCAGGGATTGATTCTTTTGACATCGAAATAGATGAAAAAGATCCGGATAAACTCGTGGAAATAGTAAAGGCGATAAGTCCTACATTCGGTGGTATCAACCTTGAGGACATCAAGGCACCGGAATGTTTCAGGATTGAAGAGCGTCTTAAAAAAGAGTGTGATATTCCGGTCATGCATGATGACCAGCACGGCACAGCAATTATCTCCGGTGCGGCTTTGATCAACGCTGTGGAAGTGCAGAAGAAACGTCTTGAGGATATAAAACTTGTGATAAACGGTGCCGGGTCTGCGGCTATAAGCTGTGCAAGATTATATATAAGACTTGGAGTGAAACGTGAGAATCTTGTCATGTGTGATTCGAAAGGAGTGATTCGTGATGACCGGCAGGATATAAATGTACAGAAGAGGGAGTTCGCCACTGCCCGTGATCTGCATACGCTTTCGGAGGCTATCATCGATGCAGATGTGTTTGTCGGTCTCAGCGTGGCGAATGTGCTGACTCCGGTCATGCTGAACTCTATGGCACCGAATCCTGTTGTTTTCGCGCTTGCTAATCCGGAACCCGAAATATCCTACGAACTTGCCAAGTCAACACGGTCAGATCTTGTAATGGCAACAGGACGCAGCGATTATCCGAATCAGGTAAACAATGTGCTCGGTTTCCCTTATATATTCCGAGGTGCGTTAGACAGCAGAGCTTCCGAGATAAACGAAGAGATGAAGATTGAGGCATGCAAGGCTATAGCTGCGCTTGCCAGAGAGAATGTTACCGAAGAGGTTAAAGCCGCTTACGGAGGAGAAGACTTTTCATTTGGAAAGGATTATATCCTTCCGAAACCGTTTGATACAAGGCTTCTCTATTGTGTAGCCCCTGCAGTTGCCAAGGCTGCAATGGATTCAGGAGTGGCACGTATGCCGATTGCCGATTGGGATGCTTATGGAAAGGAGCTGAAAAAAAGAATGCAGACAGTTGCGAAAGCGTGACACTTATTCAGCATGTGGATTAGAGCGTTCCTTAAAATTCCGGTATCGCAGGAATTTTAAGGAACGCGTTCTAACGAGATGGCAGTCTGTCATTTCGTTTTTTTGAAAAGTAAGTGTTGGAAATTTAAATAAGCACTGCATTTACTTATTATAAACTAATTTTCAATACTTACAAATACAGCCGTTTCTTATAGTGATTCGAGGTATTCTTTGGGTGTCATACCGGTGGCTTTCTTAAACATCCTGCTTAAATGCTGAGGATACTCGAAGCCTGATATATAAGCCACTTCCGATACAGATAAACCGGAAGCGAGTTCGTTTTTGATGTGGCGAACCACGAACTGCCGTATTATTGAACTTGCGTTTTCACCTGTGGTTTTTTTTATCAAGTCACTGAAATAGCTTGGAGACATGCACAGCTGTTCGGCGCAGAAGTTGACAGTGGGTATGCCTTCTGTAGTCTGACGGTTATCTGCATAATACATTCTCAACAGTTCCTCGAACTTTGTAAGAATATCTGCATTTGTCAGTTTACGTGTCATGAACTGTCGATTGTAAAATCTATTGCAGAACTTTAGCAAAAGAGAGATATATCCCACAAGAATGTCATTCTGGAAATCATCTCCCGGTCTGTCGATTTCTTCCTCCATTTTATGGAATATCGAGACGATGGTCCGGTGTTCGACATTATTCATATGCAACGCCTCTTTTATTCTATAATCGAAAAAGGAATACTTCTTGATTTCATCCTGAAGGCTTGTGCCCCTCAAAAGATCAGGATGGAAAAGCATTGCCCATCCACCAATAGACACAAACTCTCCATTATCCTCTTTGCCTCCGATCTGACCGGGTGCCACACATATTAGCGAGCCATCCTTATAGTCATATTTACCACATCCATATACAAGGTCAAGATTATTGTTGTCCTGAAGAAAGATTCCATAAACACCATAACTGTTCAGGCTATGTCGTATCGGAGAAATCCGTGAATATTCTATTACAGATACAAGAGGATGCCTGTCTGTATGACCGAGGTACCGGCTGTAGTCTGACGGGGTGTTTACTTTGAGAATCTTTGGCATGATATGGTATTGTAATAAAAAACCGTTAAAAAATTAGTCAAGAAAGTGTTGTGCTGCAAAAATAAGGATATATTTCGAAAAAGATGGCATTATGCACTAAAATATTGGTATGACATCATAAAATTAGAGCACATACATAATTGCGGTAATGACTAATTTTGCACCTGAACTATTTTTAAGATTTATGGAAAGTAAGATTGTATTGTCAGAAAATACGACATACGCCAAGTATTTCATAGGCAACAGCTATCTTGCACAGATTTCAGAAGCTCAGGTTTCGTTTGCCAATGTGACATTCGAGCCGGGATGCCGCAACAATTGGCATATCCATAAAGCTGATAACGGAGGTGGTCAGATGCTTGTCGGCGTAGCCGGACGCGGATGGTATCAGGAAGAAGGCAAACCTGCTGTCGAGATACTCCCCGGCACTGTAATCCATATCCCCGCCAATGTCAAACACTGGCATGGTGCGGCAAAATACCGTGTTGAGAACATCTGGCTGGAACCTGTATCAGTCAACATTCAAGAACGAAGTGCAAAAATTTCGTTCTGAATAGCCCTACAAATTTTTGACGTTCGAGACTTAAT
>NZ_CAJMXD010000343.1:0-3120 GCF_905219685.1 Barnesiella sp. CU968 | reverse complement strand
CTCTTGTATTGCCCCTCAACATCACAGCAAAGGGCGGTGTGTCAAAATTGATAAAATTCGACACACCGCCTTTATTTTAGCCGGATGGCGAGGATGCTGTCGGAATGGTCCGGATGGTAGGCGGCTGAATGATTCGGCTATTATGACACATCCTCCTTCGGTTGTCTTGTAATATCAGCGTCTTCATGTAACGAGAGCCGGCGTATCAAGCATATCGAATCCGCTTGATACGCCGGATGATTCATGGGGGTGTATATCAGAGATTAGGAAATGTATCCGCATGGTGATCATCATTGCCATTGAAGACCCGCCGCAATGACATGCTTATGCAGTTTCTAAGTCGTAATGTGAAAGATTATCCAGCCTGTCCTTTTTGTATCTCAAGATAATGTCTTATCTTTGGAAGATAAAATCAATCTGTAGAATTTTATAATGATAACCAACCGTGAAGAAGTGCTTGAAAACGCACTGCGCGTTTTCGCCAAGATGAATTATGAGAAGGCAAGTCAGGTAGAGATCGGAAAAGCCTGCGGGCTGACGAAAGCCGGACTGGTGTATTATTATCCGATAAAACTGGACCTTTTCGTGGCGGTTATAGATAAATACGTGTTCGGGATGCAGTCGGTGGCAAACAAGTTCCGGTTCAAGGCTGCCACCCTGTCGGAATTTATCGAACAATATATAAAAGGTGTGGAACAGACCATGCGGAAACTCATATCGCTTCTTGATGACGGCAACAATCCGGCAGGATGCAGCTTCAATTTCTATTATTACCATCTTATGATGCAGGTACGGCTTTATTATCCGGATGTGGAGGAAAAGATAGCAGGCATGTTCCGGCAGGACTACGAGTTTTGGAGAGCCGCCATACAGTCGGCAAAGGACACCGGGGAGATACGGCAGGATGTGGACATCGAGGACACTGCCATGCTGTTCCGGCAGGTGTTTTTCGGTCTGTCCTTCGAGCAGTCTTTTTTGAGGGGGCTTGACATACAACGGCTTGCAAGGGAACTGCGCTTCGTCTATTCGCTGTTAAAAGCCTGAAATGTTAAAATTCGAGCGGTTTTGTGTTTTCAGCCGCTTTTTTATGTGTTAAAACAAACCAATCGGTTTGTTTTTCGGATTATTTCGCTAATTTTGGGGTCATGGAATCTATAGCCGGGAAATTATGGATAAGATACTAAAACAACGTGGCAGCATCGTCATGCATAAAGACAGGTACAACGGTGAGGAGTGCATCCGGGTGGACTACGCGGACAGCCAAGCCCTTGCAAACCGCAAGCATCGCTGTATGATTTCGTTGATTTATTCCGCAGGATTGAGAAGGAGCGAGTTGCTTAACCTCACTCCGCAGGATATTATGAGCGAACGTATGCTGATTCGCATTATGGGCAAGGGCAAAAAATGCCGCTACTCGCTGCTGTCGGAGAAGGTATTGTGCGAACTTCGGGAATATTTCAAGGAATACCGTCCGAAGAAATGGCTGTTCGAGGGCGATACCCCCGGAGAAAAGTATTCGGCAAGCGCACTGGTGAAAGTGTTGAAGGAAGCCGCCGATCGAGCCGGCATCAAGCACCGGGTACACGTACACATGCTGCGGCACTCTTTCGCCACCCATTTTCTGGAGCAGGGTACGGACCTGAGAACCATACAGGAGCTTTTGGGACACAACGACATCAAGACTACGAGCATCTACCTTCATGTTACAAGTGCCCACAAGTCGAGCATACCGAATCCGCTTGATTCATTGGACGATTCATGAATGTTGTTCCGTCATTATTATAGTGAGAGCAAGAAAGAATAGATTACGGCAATGTTTGATATGATACATCAATAAATGAAAAAAGAGGTCAGATACATAACAAGAAAGTCAATCAGGAACATACAAATCTGTTGTATATGGATGTATGTATTTTTTTCGGGAGTTCGAGTGTACGCCTCGACTACCGCAGACTCCGTGTATTTCCACATAAAGGCAGACACAATACGGGAAATCCGTGCGGGACAAGTGGTGGAACTGACGTATGCTTTGGTCAATTCCCAGTTCGACACGGCTTCTTATCCGGTATTCAATGACAACATTGAAGTGGTGAGTGGTCCGAAACAACATAAATGTAGCAGTTACACACTTGTGAACGGAGTGGGAAGCAAGAGTGATGAAACCTGTTTCAGCTATCTTGTGCGGTTCAGGAAAAGCGGCGAGATTCAGCTCCCTGCCGCATCTGTAACGGTAGGGAACCGTACCTATACCACTCCTGAATGTCGTGTGCATGTAAATTCTGCCGGAGTGGACAGAAAAAGATTGAAATGCAGTTTGAATGTGGAGCAACTGGTCGGAGATTACGTGAGATACTGTGCCACCCTTACCTGCAATACTCGTCCCGATCAGAATCCTCCGTTGTTGTCAATTAACGGGGAGACAACCCGTCCAAGCAGCACATCCTATTCAGGTTCAGAAGGCAAGGAAGAATATGTTTACCGGTATTATTTTAACAGCGAAGGCTATAAAGTAGCTTGCGAGAAACTGACCTTTGGAGGGAAAGCATATAAACTCCGACCACGAAAGTGCAAAAAGAGGCATTAACAAAAGGTGCAGCTATTAGAGATTAGGAAACACACCTGCCGGGTGACGTTTACCAAAACAAACAACACCAACAGGTGATCTTATAAATACATTACCAACAATTAAAATATGAAGAACATTATTCAAACAGCAGAACAGTTATTAGGCAGAAAATTAACTGCAAATGACGGTTACACAATGGATGAAATCAAACAGGCTGAAAATATGCTTGGACTAACAATGCCGGAAGCTCTAAAGCATTTTTATTTATCTGTTGGAAAAGTAGAGGTATTGGCTTCTTCGTTCCAACGGTTCTTGCCATTAGACGAATTACAATCTGATGGTGAAAAGATTATCTTTCTTGCGGAAAATCAAGAAGTGTGTTTATGGGCTACTACAATACATGATACCACAATTTGGGTTAAGTATAGTGATGATGAAGGTTGGATAACAGAACCGATTGGATTAATGGATTTTATTCTATTAACGATGTATTATAATTGCGCACAAGGAGGATTTGAGTTTGGCGGAATAGCTGAAAACGAAGAAGCCTATCC
>NZ_CAJMXD010000342.1:0-3121 GCF_905219685.1 Barnesiella sp. CU968 | reverse complement strand
TTCAGAATTGAGAATGATATTGATTTCCAGGAAGACTCAATCAAACTGCTTGCAGTGAATGGGGTCAATTTCCAGGCGGAGCTTGACGGCGCAAAGCATACTATAAAGAATTATTTATATTCTAATAACAACTCGATAAAGACCAAATTGCAGGGACCGAATCTGTATGTCGGGAAATATTTGGGTCTTATAGGAACTCTTGGTGCAACGGGTGTCGTCAAGGATCTTATAATAGATGGTGAACTCAAGGGACACAGTTTACTCGGTTCAATGGTTGGAAACAATTATGGAGTAATAGATAATGTGACCAATAAAGGCGTTGTTGAATCATTGACTGATGCATATGTAGCTGGCATTGCGAACCGGGCATATGAAAATTCAGTAATCAGGAATTGTGTCAATGAAGGAACTGTTATTTCGAAGAAGACTTATGCAACGGGTATCGTTTATGAAACCAAGGCAGGCTCTTTGATTGAGAATTGCGTCAACAAGGGTTCTGTGACTTCGACCACAACTTCGGCGATGGGTATTGTCACCAATGTGGCAGGAGGCATGAAGGGTTGCGTTAACGAGGGCACGCTTATGGCTACAAGCACAATTGCCGGTTTAGCTTATAAAGTTGAGGCTACTGGTTATATGGAGGATTGTGTAAATAAATCCGATATAGACCTGTCACAGCTAACGAAACCAGGTGGAAATATTTATGGTATAGTAAGTACCACAGCGGCATTGAAAGAGGCAGATCCGGATGGATTGACCGGTTATATCAAGAATTGCCATAATACTGGCAATCTTAAAGGTGGCGCCAATATTGGCGGTGGTGTCTATACAATCGGGGCCGGTTGGAAGATCTCAGACTGTTCCAATACAGGAAATATAGAGTCAACAGGTTTTGCAGCAGGTTTTGCAAGTAATGCCACAGGTTCGAGCCTTGAACTGCTAACTGAAATTGAAAGATGTTTCAATGCAGGAGTGGTAAGAGGAAATGCTGGAAAAATCTCCGGTTTCATGGGAGAACTCAAGAAGTTCTCACGTGTTACCGATAGCTATAACCTTGGAGATGTCTACAGTTCGAATACAGGACTTTGTGCATCAGGATTTATATCTCAGGTTAATGGTGTCGTAGAAAGATGTTTCAATGCAGGAGATGTTACAGTTGACAATAATGCAGCCGGAGGTTTGTTTGGATATCTCGCGAGCGGTGACGTGTCATATCCCGCGGCAATGAGAAACAGTTTCAATATCGGTAATATAACCTCCAACTATGCTGGCACTAATACGCAAGGAAATGCCGGAGGACTTGGCGGGTACCTTTCAACTTCATATGTTGATGCTCCACATATGGTAGAGAATTGTTATAATACCGGAAATGTTACTGCCAAGAGACGTGTCGGTGGTCTGTTTGGCGGAGCGTTCACTTCATTTTCATTTGTGAGGAACTGTTACAATTCCGGTAAGGTTACATGTCTGGAGACAAATGTAATTTCCGACAATAGTGAAAGATACCTTTGGAGCGGTACGACTTATACTAATAATTATACATACAAGGTTGACGGTGTTGAACACTTAATGCTTGAAAATCATGAAAACTGCTTCTATGATGTGGAACTGAATCCCGGTAGCGAGTTCCGTACTGTCCCGGGTTCAAAGAAGACCACTAAAGAGATGAAAGAGCTTATGATCAGTGAGGGCTTCGTGAATCCGTCATGGGGTGGTTATCCTGTACTGGCATGTTTTGCCGACAATGATGCGGCAAATGCCGGCTCGGCTCTCCTTCTTCTTGCCGAGAATGATACTTACGGCAAGGTTTCAGGAGAGATTACGCTTGTTGGTCCGGAGGGATGTGAATGGATTGCCGCCGATATCATTGAAGGAGAGGATTCCGGTGTCGAATCAGCATCTGAAGAAACAGCAGTTTCCAAGTCTCTCAAGATAGATGGTGGCAGGGCTGTTCCTACAGCTTCCGGCAAGGTAATGCTCACTTGTCTCTACAAAGGCTTCAAGAAAGATTTCACTGTGGTTGTGGATTACAAAGAACAGTCATCTGTTGAGGAATCTTTCGCAGGCAAGGAAGTCAAGGAAGTTGTGCTTATCGATCTTCAGGGTCGCACTGTTGTCACCCCCGAACCGGGTCAGGTCTACATCATGCGCACCGTCTTCACCGACGGCACAATGAAGGTAGAGAAGAAGATTGCAAAAAACTGATTCTTCCCGATCGGTTTTAAATAGATTCTAAACTAATAACTCCGGTCGAAACATCGACCGGAGTTATCTTTTTTAAGTTCAGGATCTGCAACTGCATTAATAGATACATCTTAATCAAAAGTTTATAGGAATATGAGAACTGTTTTGTTTTTAGGAATGATTCTGTGGGGGTGCGTCTGTGGGGTCGCGCAGGAGTTCAAGGCTGCATCCCTTTGGGATGCGCATGGAGATGTAAAGGAGATAAAATATTCTACCAAGGATCCGCTGATGGTACAGAAGAAAATGAAGTTTGACAGGAATGGCAAGCTGAAGAATTCTGTTATTGTGTATAATGCCGATGGCTATCCACTGGGGCTGGATATGAACATGGGGATGATAAACACGTCTGTGAAGTTTGTGTATTCTTCCGATGATAAGCTGACAGATGTTGATCTTGCATCAGCTAATAAGGGGAATGCGCATAAGTATATCTCTTTCGAATATAAAGACGGTGTAATGACCGGAGAGAAAATCAGGTCGGAGGAGAAAGGCAAGAAGCAGAAGGAATGGGAGGGAATCTATACCTTTTCGAATTATGAATATGACGCAAAGGGCAACTGGATTTCTCGCGATGTCAAACTGAAAATCACGGATCTGCCTGACGGAAAGACCGAGGAGACGGCATATAAGGAAACAAGGAAGATAACATACTGGAAAGAATAAACGGTATCTGGCAGTATGTAATACGGACTGAAACTGAACTCGTCTTGTTATTAATCAGGCTTTGCATTCTGCTTTATTTGAATTGGAGATGTTGACATTGCAAATATTGCAAGGAGATTTTCAAAATATAATATTATTTGTATAAAAGAATTATATCAGTGGAAAAATGATACGATAAGTGTAAAATATACACGCAAAATGAAATGTTAACAAA
>NZ_CAJMXD010000341.1:0-3124 GCF_905219685.1 Barnesiella sp. CU968 | reverse complement strand
CAACCATAAAAGGCCTCAAGGAAGCCACAAGATTCACTATATAAAAAATTTCGAATTAAATTTAAACAGTTTCTTACTTTCTGTTGATTTTTTTAGTAACTTTGTGTGTGAAGCACACTTGTGTCATGGCATACAGGTGTCTCCCACAGAAATGGTTGGATCTCGGAGGGTCTTTATTTTTGAAATTAAATTTTTAATCATGGAACGTTCGGTCGTATATTTTTGTCCTCGTATCAACGCTGATAATCTTGTCAGAGTGTATAAGGCTCTCGGACGAGAGGCAAAGGGACGCGTGGCGGCGAAACTCTCTACAGGAGAAGCCGGCAATCCCAATCATCTGAGCACAGATGTAATCAAGAAACTTATTAAACTGACAGATGCTGTAATCGTCGAGTGCAACACCGCATACGAAGGAAAAAGATGTAATGCCGCAGACCATCTTCAGACTGCCGCCGAGCATGGCTTCACTGCGATAGCTGAAGTTGATATAATGGATGCGGATGGAGAAATAGCACTTCCTGTCAGCAATGGTAAGCATCTGAAAGAGAATTATGTCGGTAAGAACTGGAGAAATTACGATTTCACAATGGTTCTCTCACACTTCAAAGGACATCCGATGGGTGGCTTCGGAGGTGCGTTGAAGAATGTTGCCATAGGTATGGCGTCTTCTGCCGGCAAGGCATGGATCCACACTGCCGGTAAATCAAAAGATGTTCCGGTGGACTGGGAAAATGTTCCTCCTCAGGAAGATTTTCTTGAATCCATGGCAGAAGCATGTGAATCGGTTTTCAATGTTGCCGGCAATAATATCCTTTATATAAATGTTGCAAACAATCTGTCGGTAGATTGTGATTGTGTTGCAGAGCCGGAAACCATCAAGATGGAAGATATCGGAATACTCGCGTCTCTCGACCCTGTCGCCCTCGATCGTGCCTGCGTGGACATGGTCTATAACTCTCCGGATCCGGGGAAATCGCATCTGATCGAGCGTATAGAGTCGCGAAACGGCACCCATCTGCTTGATTATGCAGAAGAACTCGGGCTTGGTTCGCAGAAATATGATCTCATAACACTTGATCCAGAATCGGCTGATGAATAATGATGAAATCGATTCGCGTGTAGTGCTGATGTGCGGCATCAGCGGATCTGGAAAAACGCATTATTCCCGGCAGCTTGAGAATCAGGGTTACAGACGGTTGTCAATCGATGAACAAATCTGGAGTCGGCATGGCTCCGGATTTGCCGATTTACCGCCGGAACGCAGAAAAGAGATATTTATGGATGTTACCGCTGAACTGTTTGTACGTCTCGGGGAAATGCTTGAGAATGGGGAGAAAGTGGTGGTTGATTCGACCATGTGCAAAAGGATAAAGCGTGATTATGCCCGCAACATCTGTCGGAAGCATGGTGTGGAACCGGCAATAATATACATGACTGCTCCCCTGCCTGTTCTATGGAAACGACTGTCCGGACGATCTGATTGTTTCTCATTCCGACCTCATGTCATATTTTGAGAATTTCGAGGCTCCTATGCCTGATGAGAATTATATGGTTTTTAAACAGACCTGATATGAAAAATATAACCAGTCACCCGCGTATGTACGCTTTTTTCAGAAGCAAAGTCCTCAACTCGCTTATGATTCTGATGATTGTATGTCTGTTCATGATGACATATACTGGGTTTATGCTTCTGCCATCTGTCTGCGGTTCGCTTGCATTACTGCTTTTTGCATCATATGCCATATGGTTCTGGGTCAGGAAACCTGAAAGCATTGTCATCAACAGCTGGATCTCTGATATGAATGGCTGGTTTACATTGTATTTTCTTATTATATCGGCAATGAACGCACCCGGTCAGTGGTGGTATATTTTTCCCGTTGTCTCGTCTGTGATACTCTTTTTCATATCATTGATCCGGGATAAGGACGAAGTATATGTTATTCATCAGACATGAATTTTTGTTCCGTTGACCTCAATCTTGATTGTGGTTCCGTCTTTCACACACTGCAAATTCCATTCATCCGGCTTATGGGTTACACGAATTCCCGGAACAGCCTTTTCAATTGCGCTCTTCAGTGATGAATCTAGCGCAGAATTGAAATCTTCACAGATGCCATATCCTGCTGCGATAGGCTTTGAGTTCCTCTTCCGGGAACTCGGCTATCGCTTTGTCAAATTCACGGAGTATCGCTGCTTTATCGTCGGGCAATGCTCCGGTGATTGGTACCGTATTGGAAANNTGATGTCCAAGCNNGTTGACCCGGATATTCAGNCGGTCTATGAGTGTCCGCATCTCCATCAGCCGTTCAATCTCCGGCTCCTCGGTATATGTACCGTCCAATACCTCCTGATAAAGCTGCGATTCCGGGAAAAGACTACAGAATTTGCACTTGTGCCATGTGCAGCCGGATGTAATTTGAAGTAGCTGCGAACCGGGCAGGTATGGCGGTCGCCATACCTGCCCGGTGAAATGTAGTTGCGGATATATCATATCTCGATTATTTTTTGTAACTTCGTGGTGCAAAATTAGATGATTATCAGCGTGGAAGCAATGACTTACCCAAGGGTTTGACCCTTACCGAAAAGTTTGTATTGCTCGTAATCAGTCTTTTTGCAACTCCGGTTATGGCTAAAAAACTTGACTATGAATATTGCAAGGCGGCTCCGATGCTCGAATGGCTGGGCAACAAGTGGGCACTGGTGGTTCTTGTGAAGATTTCCGAGAACGGACCGATGCGCTTCAACGAGCTGTACCGCAACATCCCGTCGGTCTCGGAGAAAGTGCTGTCGCAAGTGCTTCGTCAGCTTACAACCGACGGCATTATCCGCCGCGAACTCTTTCCGGATGTTCCTCCCCGCACTGAATACTCTGGTGCGGAAGAATTAGCAACATTTTAACAAAAAAATTAATGAAAAAAGAAATTTCTTATTTAATAGATGAGTTTATTAGTCTGTCTGATGAATTAAGACCGGGTTATTCCTTGAGTATTGCTAAGGATAAAGAGTCGTCTTTAATTCTCCCGGAATCATTAAATATATTATACTCTAAAGTAAGTGGTACATACTATAAAATTGAAGATCAACGATTGATGGATTTCTTACCCGGTTATCTTCTCATTAGGGA
>NZ_CAJMXD010000340.1:0-3127 GCF_905219685.1 Barnesiella sp. CU968 | reverse complement strand
ACCCATGGCTCCCCCAAACGGTATCGGATGGAACCCGGGTTCATCGTTTCAGGGCAACTGGGGCAGTCCGTGGAACAGCGGCTGGAACAGAGGACCGACAATCGTTGTAAACCAGTCGCCTGTGATTCCGGAACAAGGGGTGACAAGAGTTGTCGCTTGCGGATATGACGCTCAGGGAATCTGGCGTGTGCTTCCGCTGACGGTCAGTTATCAATACAATGGCGTTCAATACGTGGTCAACGTATTGAACGCCTGGAATCCTTGGACCGATATGTGGGACAGGGGAGTTGACGCTCCGGCGTATAATACCGATTGTTATCTGCGGGGTGTGGAATACTCCTTCTATACCGTATTGCCTACCGGCACCTTCTATTTCAATCTATAGGGCGTGTTTCTTAAAACATCGTGCCTCAGGTTAATCCATTCCTTCGTCATAGCCGGAGCCTCCCATGGGTTCGCCGGAGTTGTCGCGACTCCCTTTTTTGTTCGACTTCATGTTGCCGAAGGAGTATTTTATAGTAAGACCGAGCACACGTCCCATGCGCCAGCGTTTGGAGGTCTGTGTGTATCCGGGTCCGTAGATGGTGCTCTTCCATTTGCGGGAGTCGAAGATATCGCGGCAATTGAGCGAGAACGACCAGTTGCCCGCGATTTTGCGTAATCCGGCGTCCACGCTCCATCCTCCCTGTCTCGCACCCTGTGCCTCTTTCTGCTCGGAAGCGTAACGCCCTGTCGCCTGAAATGAGATGCCTAACGGGAGTTTTACGTTTGCCATAAGGCGCGCGTCCCATGCGAAGCTGTTCTGCTTTTCGTTGGACAGATGCGCTATGTTGCCGCTTTCCGTCGGGAAGTCGTAGCTCCATCCGCTGATGTGGTTATTGTAGAGATTCACTGTCGTGGTCAGGTCGAGCTTGCTGCGGAAGAGTGAGTTCTTGAATATTATCTCGCACCCTGAGTTCGCCATCTTCGACACATTCGCGAATGTCGAATACATCACGTCGTTGTCCATATATGCGATACGGTTGATCATGTTGTCGGCAGTCCTGACGTAAGCCGAGAAGGAAATCATGTGGTATGTCCAGCTCTTCAGATAGTTAAGCTCGAAGGAGTTGGAATATTGCGGTTCAAGTTCCGGATTTCCGTATGACACGCTTGTGGGGTCGGAAACATTGTGGAACGAATTCAGCTGTCCACCCCACGGACGGCGTATGCGTCGGGTGTAGTTGATCTGGATCTCATTGTCTTTGGGGAGAGAATATGATAAGAACAAGGAGGGGAAGAGGGCGAAGAAATTCTTTTTGAATTCCGGCACATCCTCGCGGTTCTGACCGTATTCGAGCGAGCGGCTTCTTACCTGCCACGATTCAGAACGGACTCCGGCAGAGAAACTGAAATCCTTTATCTTCCCTCCGAGAGTTACGTAAAGCGCCGACACGTTGTTGGAATAGATGAAGCGGTTGAAGAGGCTTTCGTCAATCTTCAGCGTTCCGTCGGGGCTGAGTCTCATTGTGGTGTTCGGGGTATTCTCGTGGCTGTAGTTGCCGTTGTATCCGGCTTCGAGTTTCAGCCAGTCGTTCAGTTTGTTGGTATAGTCGACCTTAGCCTCCCAGGAGTTGACGTTGATGGGCATGGACTGTTCGCGGTATTGCTCCGTGGTTGAATTGTCAGCCCAGGTTTCGGTCTCGCCGTATGAGTTCCAGGACGGACCGCCCCAGTGGTTGAAGCTGACCATTGTCTCCAGCGAATGATTGTCGTTCCATCTGTGCGTATATCCCCATTCCACATGCGCGCCTTTGGATTCTCCGTGGTTTCGTGAGATCTGAAGGTCGCTGAGCCAGTGGTCGGGGCGATTGGCGGTGTATTCGGTTGTTGTCTTTCCGTAGCGGCGTCCGAACATGCCGAATCCGTTGACATAAAACTCGTCTTTATCTGTGAGATGGTATGTTGCACCCAGACGGAAGAAGAGATTGTTGCCGTGTGAGCGGCTGTCGCCGTCGGAGTTGGTGAAAGTGCCGTCATCGAAGGTGCGGCGTGTCTCGGAACCACCTTTGCCATGGCGCATTCTGAAGCCTATGGAGGCGAAGGTGTCCCACTTCCCTGTGTTATAGTTGATATTTGCCGATACGTTTCCGCCACCCCGGGTGTTTCCCCCTATTTCCGCGCTTCCGAAATATCCCCCGCGTCTGTCTTTTTTTAGGATGATGTTGATGATGCCCGCTGTTCCTTCCGGACTGTATTTTGCCGAAGGGTTGGTTATGACCTCTATGCGGTCGATGCTTTCACCCGGAATCTGTTCCAGAATCTGGGCGCGGTTGTCGGCTGTGAGTCCGGAATCCTTGCCGTTGATCCATATTGTTACGGAGCTGTTTCCGCGCAGCGACACCTCACCGTCCTGGTCTACCTCTACCGATGGAATGGATTCAAGTAACTCGCTCGCGCTCTGTCCTGCAGCCGCGATATTCGCGTCTACGGTAAACACCTTGCGGTCAAGCTCGAACCGCATCTGGCTGCGTATACCCTCTACAACCACTTCTTTCAGCACCTTCGAGTCGTCTACAAGGTTGATGGTGCCGAGGTCGATGTTGCTCCCGGAGATATTCACGGGTCGTTCCTGGTTGACGCTGCCGACATTCATTATCTTGATTACATATGAGCCGTCCGAGAGGTTCGGAAGAGTGAACTTGCCCTCGCTGTCGGAAGACGCTACGATCTGAAACGGTTTCTTGCCCGTGGAATCGAATACCTGCACTGTCACGAAGTCCATCGGCTCGCCGGTGGCTTTGTTTAAGATTTTACCTGTCACTGTGCCTTTTGCACACAAAATGGCAGGGAGCGCAACCATTCCCGCCATCATAAATAACCTGATTTTCATTACTTTTTAACAACTTCTAAAATGCGTCACCTTTTTTTGGTGTATAAAGACAGTTTCCAAATGAAACAGCTTCCGAATTTCTTTGACTCCGAATGTATATAAAGGTTTAATTTGGTTAAGAAATATTTTATTCTTATATTCGCAACAAATAAGCAGGTATTCTGATTTGAGCGGCATCAGGGTGAAAGTAAATCCGAATACTTGCTTACTTGCTGATTTGACTTTTATCAACTAAGTAAGTGTTGGAAATTAACT
>NZ_CAJMXD010000339.1:0-3129 GCF_905219685.1 Barnesiella sp. CU968 | reverse complement strand
GAANTTAGGCGTTCCAAGACACAATCAGAACTTATCTTGACAATATGGCAAAGAGTGACGCTTTATTCGCCGTCAAGTATGCCAATCGTACAGCGTTGGATTCCCGCCGGAGAGTCCGAATTTGACGCTGATGGTGTCGATAAGTATGGCTATTGTAATGTTGGAGAAAAGACAAAAAACAACGTACCCGGAGGCACGTTGTTTTTAATTATAGGTTGAGATATGATTTCAGAACATCGACATATTCTTCAAATGCCTTTATTCCATCTTCAGTGATTGAACATAGAGTCCGGGGGCGGTTTCCAGACATTCCTTTTTCAACAGATATATAACCTGCCGAGGAAAGCTTATCAATCTGAACACTAAGGTTTCCGGCAGTGGATTCGGTTTTCTCTTTGAGATACACGAAATCTGCTTCTTCCACATTCATAAGAATGGACATTATAGCAAGCCGGAGTTGCGAATGTAGAAGCGGATTCAACTCTTTCATCCCTTTTTCGCTTTATGATTAATTATATGACCGGGAACAATCATCATTACAACCCAAAAGAGAATGAAGAGGGGCATGAACCAGTTGGCTAAAAGAGGAATCTTACCGGTCACACAACATACCAAAACCATTCCGATAGCCAAGCCGACAATTCCGCCCCATGTAAGGGATTTCTCTTTAACGATAAGACCTTGTGCAATCTCAGCAAAGGGAGCGGCAATAATTGTATAGACAATCATTGCAGTCCAGCATTTGATACCGCCGATGAGTGAGAATCCGAGGCAAATTAAGGTTAAAACGATTTCGGATACTCCGAATATCGACCATAGATGAGAGGTGATTTTGTCGGAATAAGTCACAACACCATTAGTTCGTTTTTCACGACGCGCCATTATAGAAGTTAACGGCATACCGATTACGGGAATGGCAAACCACAGCCAGTTCCATACATTTTGCTGTGTGGCTGCGAGCAGTATCCATACCAGTATTGAACTAAATACAGCAAGGTATCCCCACATAAGCAGGATGTTACCGCTGCCGAGGTAGCGGGCTTTCGTGCGAGCGATCATCGAAGTTATCACTTCGAGGCTCTCTTTTTCAGTTAGTTTTTTATCTTCCATTTTACAGGATTTTGAGGGTTAACATTAGGTTTATTTTATAAACCATTTCTCTTTGAAAAAAGAGCGGTCGCGCGATTCCGCTCTCTATTCGGTTGCAAAGTTAATTTGGTTTATAATATAAACCAAATTTTCCAGGAGATTTTTTTGAAAAAATTTTTAGCGCTTCCTTAAAATTTGTTGGCAGCATTATAGCCATTCATCTTTCAACAGGAAATCAAATAAGCCTGTGAAATAATAAGACGATACTGTTTTGGAATCGATCTTCATCTTTTGCACCGATTCAAGGGTATTGGCTATGCGTGCCGGATTGGTAAGCGAGCCAATGGAACTACATAACGAGGTGGCAAGTCGAGAAACGGCAAGTTCATTTCTTACTTTGTTTCTCTCTACCACATCATCAATATAAGTCTTGTCCCACAAGTTCT
Source organism: Barnesiella sp. CU968 (assembly GCF_905219685.1). Lineage (NCBI taxonomy): Bacteria > Pseudomonadati > Bacteroidota > Bacteroidia > Bacteroidales > Barnesiellaceae > Barnesiella > Barnesiella sp. CU968. The sequence goes on along the minus strand of NZ_CAJMXD010000339.1, from coordinate 1,594 downwards.
GAAGATCAGCTTATTGAGATAAGAATCTCTTTGTATGTATTTGTCGTTGCTCATTTCCTATTCCGAATTTACTGCAAATTTACAGCATTTTCGGAATGGAACCAAATTTTATTATGGTAAAGGATTTGGCTGCACCACATCTACCGTTCCGCCGCCTTTCATCACTTCAAGAAGGTCGGGACCGTTCAGGTTGTCCACTATGGCGATGACCGGGAAAGTCAATGACTGCACCAGGTGGCAGTTTTGCCACCTCGTCCTTTGCAGCCTCCATCGTCTCGACGGCAATCGGCTCATAGCCGGACTTGACAAGCAAGCCCGACATAAGCCGACGGTCAGATTCGGAGGCATCTATAATGAGAATCCTGTTCATGTTACGTTGATTTTAGTGTCATTACAATTCAATCGGTAGTTAATATGCTTATAAATAATGAAATCAGTGTAAATAATATTCCAATAATAATAGTCCCAATCCATTGATATTTTGTCCGCAATANGCCCGCTATAAGTGTTCCTATGGTTCCCCCAACGAAATATAGTATCATATACAATGTATTTAGGGAATTTGCATTGATATTGCTGCTTGTTACTACTTTTGTCTGATTGGAAAGATGTATGCATTGCATACCGGCATCAATAATCAGGACTGTGATAACTATGCTTACGAAATATCCATCAAATGCAAGTGCTGTAAACCAAGCGAATAACATTGATAACGCACCGGCAATCGAACATCTCCTACTTCCCCAAGTTTGGGTGTGCTTGCTTAGTATTATCACACATGAAGCACCTGCTATACCGCAGAGCCCAAGACTGCCGATTACATCATCTGAGGCAAAAAACGGGGAGGCTTTCATCCGATACGATATACAACTCCACAGGGCGAAAAAAGATGCGTAGGCGGTTGCAGATCTTGCTGCTGAAGTATGCAGCGTTTTGTTATGCAGCAATAGACTGATCATTGATTTTAGAGTTCCTCTGTAGTTGGACGTTGGCAACGGCTTATCGCCGGGTAAAGTTATCGCTATTGCTGTCAGGCATAAAAGCATCACAACGGATGCAAAGAAATAAACGTAACGCCAGGAAATGGCTTCCGATATGATTCCGCTTAGAAATCGGGAGCCTAAAATGCCAATCAATAAACAAGACTGAATAAAGAGCCGCCATCGGTATAAAAAATTGAGGCATTACTGAACTGATTCCTATTATGAAAGATGATAATTTTATGATAAACAAGTCTTTCGTTATAGCGACTGATAGAAGAGCCATAGAACAGCAAAAATAATCAATTGTTATGATACGCTTTTTTGATAGTGTATTGCCAAGAGGAATGACTATACATAATCCTACGACGTATCCGAATTGAGTAAGCGCGCTGATTATGCTTCCATCATACTCAGAAGCGTGGAAGTCGGAAACAATACTGCCCAATAGCGATTGGTTGTAATAACAATTGGCTACCGAGAAGCCGGTAGCCAATGCCATAATAATAAGAAGGAGTTTTGGTATCCCTTCATTTTCTTTCAAAACACAAGGCATCTTTTCTTAGAAACTGTTTAAATTTAATTGTGAGGTTCATTGAGAGGATTTTATGAGG
>NZ_CAJMXD010000338.1:0-3131 GCF_905219685.1 Barnesiella sp. CU968 | reverse complement strand
TCGAACAACGAGCCGCTTATCGGCGCCACGATCATGCCCGTCGGGGGCGGCCAGGGTGTAGCAACCGACGTGGACGGCAAGTTCACACTCAATGTCCCGGCGAATGTGCGTCAGGCGAAGGTGACTTACGTAGGATACAATGCCCAGACGGTGACACTGCAGAACAACATGACAATCCATCTGCACTCCACGTCTTCGGATCTTGACGATGTTGTCGTGGTTGCCTACGGTACCGCCAACAAGGAGTCGCTGACCGGTTCGGTGGCCGTTGTGGGCAGCAAGGAGATCGAAGACCGTCCGGTGACTTCCGTCACCGCCGCCCTCGAGGGCAACGCCCCCGGCGTGCAGGTGAACAACTCGGTAGGTTATCCTGGATCAGACCCTTCGATTCTTATTCGCGGTTATAACTCCATAACTGGGTCAAGTTCGCCGCTCTATGTTGTTGACGGCATTGTTTACGAAGGTTCTATTGCTGACCTGAATCCTGCTGACATCGAGTCTATGTCGGTATTGAAAGATGCCGCGTCTTCGGCACTTTATGGTAACCGAGGTGCAAACGGTGTCATCCTGATTACAACAAAGCGTGCAAAGGGTCTCGGTAAAGTAGACGTGAATCTTCAGGTGCGTCAGGGTATGTACAATTGCGGACTTCCGTTCTACGACACTCTTGATGCAAATGGATTTATGCAGACATTCTTTGACGGTCTCGTCGCAGGTCGTCTGACAGAGGGTCAATATGCTTCAAGAGATCTCGCTATCGATGGTATACGCAATAATTTCTTTACATATGCCTATCAGAATGTGTATGGCAAACCGGCGACTGAGCTTTTCAACGAAGCAGGCCAGTTTGTAGGCTCAAATCCTCTTCCCGGCTATAGCGATCTTGACTGGTGGGATGCGGTTTCAAGAACAGGTCACCGTCAGGAATATACAGTCAATGCATCGGGTGCCACTGAAAAATTCAATATATTCGCTTCGGCAGGATATCTTAAAGAGAACGGATATATGCTTCAGACGGATTTCGAACGTTTTAACGGTCGATTGAATGCTACTTTCCAGCCGGTAAGCTATTTCAAGATGGGATTAAACCTTGCGGCGATGTATACAAAACAGAACCGAGGAATTGCGTCTAAAGATGACGAAGGTTATGTGAGCAATCCTTTCCTTGTGCGTTATAAAGCGCCTATCTTCCCTTACTATTCACATAATGACGCTACCGGTGATGTTCTGCTTGATGGTGAAGGTCAGCCAGTATGGAACACTGCATCATATCTTGGCAATCAGGGTACAAACGTAGCCTGGACTTCACGTCTTGACAAAAAAGAACTCACTTCAAACGTAATTGACGGCTCTTTATTCGGAACGTTTATCATTCCTTACGGCTTCGAGTTGACATTGAGAGGCAACATTCACAGAGACAAGACAAACTTCTGGGAGTACATGAATAACCAGAATGGTTCCGGTCAGACTCCTAACGGTCGTCTGTATCAGAAGGATTACGCTTACAACAGTCATACATTCATGCAGCAGCTCTATTGGGGTCATGATTATGGCGTGCACCACGTTGACGTACTTCTCGATCATGAGAACTATCAATATACAAGCTCTAACCATAATGTGAATGTAGAGAATCAGCTGCTTCCGGAAATCTATTCTCTTTCAAATTTCTCACAGACAAATCCGGCAAGCCAGCGTACTACCCAGATACGTTCTGAATCATACCTTGGACGTGCACGTTACAATTATGACCAAAAGTATTTCGCTGAGGCTTCAATACGCCGGGACGGAAGCTCATATTTCGAGAAAGCTCACCGCTGGGGTACGTTCTGGAGCGCAGGTGCGAGCTGGCTGATATCCAAAGAAAAATTCATGCGTTCACTTGACTGGGTCAATTATCTTAAGCTTCGTGCCGCCTATGGTTCAGTAGGTAATGACAACACCGCAGGTGCATACGCATATTACAATCTTTATCAGATTTTGACATACAACACTTCAAATACACTTATCCCGATTCAGCTTGCTTCGCAGAATCTTAAGTGGGAAGCAACCCGCACGTTTGACATCGCCCTTGAAGGCTCGCTCTTCGATGATCGTTTCAATTTCAGTGTTGGTTATTTCAACAAACGCAATACAGACCTTATTTTCGATGTGACCAAGCCGCTTTCCGGCGGAACCATGAGCGATTCCGGTGCAAACCCGACCGCACTCGCCAATATAGGTACGATGCAGAATATAGGATGGGAATTGCAGTTTGGTGTTGACATTATCCGTAATTCCGAATTCAAATGGAATTTCAATGTTGATGCTACTTTCATGAAGAACAAAATTGTGAAGCTTCCGGAGGCTCATGACATGCCTGGCAACGGATGGTTCCTCGGAAAGAGTCTCGGTTCTATCTATACCCGCACATGGAGCGGTGTCGACAGAGTGACAGGACAGTCTCTTTATGAAATCGATCTTAACGCCCCCTCTCTTACCTATTGGGACGAAAATGGAGTGGCCCACCAGAATGAGACACAGTTCCATAATTATGTAAGCAATGCTGCCAGAGAAGGTTCACTCGTTGCAATCCCCGATGGCGACGGATACAAGCTTTACACCAGCACCCCCGCTTATGCGACTTCGAAAGTACAGGCTGACGCATTCCCGACAGTATACGGTTCATTCGGAACCAACTTCAGCTGGAAAGGAATCAATCTCGGGATGCTTTTCACATATAGCCTCGGAGGCAAAGTTGTAGATTACAACTATCAGGAACTTATGAATGTGACCACAGAACCCCGTGCGATACATTCGGATGTTCTCAATTCATGGACCGGCAAACCTGAAGGAGTTGCAGACCACCAGATGCAGCAGATCAACATAGGTGGCAACAGCTATAATGCATTTATTGCAAGCAGCGCGGACATCGATGACACTTTGACTCCCGAACTTAACTCTTCCAATTCGGCAAAGAACAATGCCATATCGTCACGTTGGCTTACAGACGCATCATATCTCGTTTTCAAGAACCTCAATGTGTCATATGATCTTCCTTCAAAATGGGTGAACGCACTCAAGATGCAGAACATCAATATCGGCATGTCTGTAGACAACCTGTTTACAGCCACGAAGCGCAAAGGTATGAATCC
>NZ_CAJMXD010000337.1:0-3177 GCF_905219685.1 Barnesiella sp. CU968 | reverse complement strand
CTCTTACACAAAACACGATGCTTTATCAGTTTCACGATGTGGTGAAAGGAAACGGCGCATATGTAAAAAAACCTGAGCTCACCATGACCGGTGACCATTCACTGACTTTCACTCTCGGTGAAGGAAGATGGAATTTCGCTCTGGTATCGGGTATGACCAGCAATGTCACAGACCACATAATCGAACCCGTTTACGGCAAGAAACCGGAAGAATGCGTGATGTTCCGCAATGATTTCAGGGATGAGAACGGCGGACTCGCCCAGATGCCTGAGATTTATACGGCTTTCATCAAGGGTGTGGAACTATCCGGAAAATGGGTCATCGATGATCTCACAAATGTAGACCATTTCGAACCCGACAAAGACTACAATTATCCGGCACAATATACGAGAAATCTCGCAAAAGTGAAGGTGATATTCGAAAAATCAGAATATCTTGATGTCACGGCTCTCCAGAATATAGAAATTTCAAACGTTCCCTCCACTCTCAGCTGGGACGGGACTCTCTATCCTTCCAAATATAAGCCGGAAATAAGCAAGACTCCCCTGAAGGGAAAGATTCCGCTCATGCCCGTGGAAGGCGAAGACGGAAAAATGACAGGTGCGGAGGAACTCTCTTTCCTTATTCCGGCACACCGGGGAACCGACTACGCGTCTCCATCCACAGCTGTAGACACCACCACCTCTCTGCTGCACCTCAATGTAGACCTCATATGCGATGACGGTTCCCATGTGGTGAAACGCGATATCGAGCTTCTACGCGCACCCCGCATGAACGGAGTGTATGAGGTCAGAGTATCCTACAACAAGCGGCAGCTGAATGTCTCTACAGAGATCATACCCTGGATTGACGAAAACATGAATGCCGACATCGCCAACCGCACGATAGTCACAGACAAGGGTGAGGTCGGTATGGCTTGGAAAGACACTATCCGCGTGCAGTGCAAAGACACATATACTGTAACAAAAGCCGCCGATGCCACATGGCTGACAGTAAAAGACCTCGGCGGAAACGCATATGAACTCACGGCAAATGTAGACACTTATGTCGATAACCATCCCCGCAGCTCATATGTCTCAATAACTACGGGCAATCTTGAGAAGCGCATTCCGGTGACGCAGCGTCCCGACAAAGGCACAATCAACGTGCACCTTCAGGATCAGCCTACGGTAAAAGAGATGTGGCTCAGTCCACCGCACAATCAGAAAGAGGTGACAGTGACCTGCACCGGCGGCAACTGGAAAATGCTCGACAACCTGAAAACGGCGAGCGTCTCCGGAAACGCAGGCGTGACAAACAACGTGAAAATGACACGTAAGCCGGACGCTGACATTTATGCTGAAGATTTCGCGAATGCGTATGGACGTGGTCCCGTAGTGTTCAAAAACATGCGGACCCTCGACACTGACACGATCTTCGTTGACAATCTATTCATCGGAGCCAGAGACGAAGTGATCGAAATCGCACAGCCAACCTCACGCAACGACACAATCACCACCACAACCGACGTGGCTGTATACGGAGGGGTGAAAGACGTTGTGATCAAAAGCCTCCCCTCTTTCATCGGTTCATCCGGAACATTCTTCGACAAGACGACCGGAGTATTCACATTCCGCTCAATCCGGCATCCGACCGGTGAAGACCAATGGGGCAACATCGTGCTCGGTCATAAATCCGACCCTGACTACACTGTCAAGCTTCCCATTGACCAGGCAATCCTCGTCGTCATCCCCGAGTTCGATTATTTTGTGGTCAAATTCACATGGGCAAGAGCTGACGTCGATATCAAATGCGGATTTGCAGGAAACCCGACATCTGTGGTCTACAGGGACAAGACATTCAACACGTCTGCGGTATCTAACCTTAACAACAAGTTCGTGGGGTGGAGTCATGCAAATAGTACTGCATTCAATTCTAAGACAGTATTGCGATGGGGTGGCGACGCCACCGGTGGACAGGGAGAAACGGTATATTTCAACGCACGTGAAATAAACACTTATCCCTATCCCGGGAAGAAAGGTGTCGCAACCAACGCTGCCAACCTGATTCCGCGAACACTTGATCTCAGCCTCGCGGCAGGATGGTATACCGCAAATGCATCCGGAAACATTACCTGCACGATATATTGTTATCTCGGAGGAACCATGAATCAGGCGGGAACAAACTTCAATAACTCAGGAGGAAAAACAGTGTTCCAGGCAACCAAGACATTCAACATCCGTTCAGGACTAACCAAACCCAGTAATAAGTATCTGCGTTTCTGCATCATCACCTATGACCGCAAGAAACACTCGGCAAATATCAAGTGGGACGGTTCAACCATTGTATAAATAACGAAAACCTTCAATATGAAGTCAATCTTTAAAATATTAGCGTTTGCAATGCTTGGCGCGGGAGTTCTAAACTCCTGTGCCGGCGATGCACCGGAAAATCCGGAACCCAGACGTAAAGTGGCAGCTACAATTTCCGTTGTTCTTCCGCAGACTGAAGAGAAGAAGGCACTGACACGCGCTGATGGAACAATCACAGACACGGATATTCTGACTGTAGACGGTCTCGTTTTTGATGAAAACGGCAAATTCATAGAACGCATTCCCGCCAACCATATCAGCTATTCCGACAAAGGCATAAAGATTGTGCTGCTTTTCGAACAGATAGATAAGAAACGCACAGTGCATCTTGTGGCAAATGCCCGCGACAAGGCTACCGGCGCCGACCGCATGGATTTCTCCCCGCTTACGGAAGGCTCGCCTGAATCAGTTGTGGGAACCTTGAAAACAGCTTCATTGCCCGCATCTCTGACCAACACACAGGAGCATATCATGCCTCTTATAATGTGGGGACGTGTCGAACTGAACTCAGGTATCATGGACAACATAGAGATGAACGGCATCAAACTCCTTCGCGCGGCGGCGTGTGTTACCGTGAAAACCGCAGAGGCTTCCCAGTCAAACCATCTCGGTGATTTCGTGCTGGAGGGAATATCCGCCTGCAACCTCGCAACAGTAGGATTTCTGACTCCCACACCAACCGTGACCGCCGCACCCTCGGCAACTCCTGCTGCAGGACGCCCGGCAGGAACAACGTTGGCAGACGCTTCAAAAACATGGGCGGAAGGTCCGGTGCCTACTCTTTATGTGTATGAACGCAACTGCAACACTACCGACTATATGGGAG
>NZ_CAJMXD010000336.1:0-3184 GCF_905219685.1 Barnesiella sp. CU968 | reverse complement strand
CGTAGCCTTGGGCATCTTTCTCCTTTCGGTTCAGTCACATAGCCCGCTATGCTCCTTCACCTCAAGAAGAAACCTGCGCCAAGCCTACGACCCCAAATTAACTTTTATTTTTAAACAAGCTCTTAATACCCGATTTTTTGTATTAATTTCGGATGCATTGTAATTTATTTGAGAATGCCCGGAATATTTCACGAAATAAGTATTAAATTTGCATTCAATAAAAGAGTGTATAATCCCAAAACCGCATACAGATGATTTTAGAAGAACTCGACATCGAGACCCTGAAAGAAAAAGGAATATCCGAAGAAAAACTTCGTGATGAACTCAAAATGCTTGCTGAAGGCTTTCCATTTCTTAAAATAGAGGCTCCGGCAACTGTCGGTCATGGCATTTCGCCTTTGTCCGATGACATGAAAAAGACCGCTGTCAAATGCTGGGATGACTTCCTCTCAGCAGGAGGCATTGTGATGAAAATGGTGCCGGCAAGCGGCGCGGCATCAAGAATGTTCAAGGATATTTTCTCTTTCGTGAATGGCAATAAAGAGAAACCCGACAATGATTTCATGAAAAAATTCTTCGAAAGAATTGAAGATTTCGCATTCTTCCCTCGATTGAATTTCATTTGTATTTCGCTTTACGGCAAAAGCGTCGATTCGCTTGTCAAGGAAAAACGCTTCAAGGATGTGGCACAGGCTCTCATAGGCAAGGACGGTCTGAACTATGGCTATCTTCCCAAAGCTCTATTGCAGTTCCACAAGGTCATCGGTACTTCCAGAACCGCTTTGGAGGAACATCTCGCAGAAGGCGCGATGTATGCCTCAGGCAAAAATGAAAAGGTGACTGTGCATTTCACAGTGTCGCAGGACCATCTTCCTCTCGTCATGTCGAAAGTTGAGGAGGCTTCGGCACATATCGGTCATAAATATGGTGTCACCTTCGATGTGTCTTACAGTGTCCAGAAATCACATACAGACACAGTAGCGTCAAATCTTGACGGCTCGCCGTATCGCGAAAACGGCAAACTCTTTTTCCGCCCCGGCGGTCATGGCGCGCTTATCGAGAATCTCAACGACCTTGATGCGGATATCATATTTATCAAGAACATTGATAATGTCGTTCCTGATGAACGTCGTGCGTCAACCGTGGAGTATAAGAAAATTATCGGCGGCATACTGGTGGCGACAAAACAGAGAATCAACGAATATTGCAAAAAACTCGACAAGGGTACTCCTTCTGCCGAGGATCTGGAAGAGATGTTGCATTTCACTCGCACTGTGCTATGCATAACACATGACAATGCCGATGAAATGTCGGCTGAAGAAAAAGCCGAATACCTGTTCTCGAAGCTGAACCGTCCGACACGCGTGTGCGGAATGGTCAAAAACGAGGGTGAGCCCGGCGGCGGTCCTTACCTCGCATATAACGCAGACGGAACTGTATCGCCTCAGATTCTCGAAGCATCTCAGATTGACCCCGATAATAAGGAGACGGTAAAAATGATGAAGAACGCCACTCACTTCAATCCGGTGGATCTCGTTGTCTCGACAAAAGATTTCCGCGGAAAGAAATTCAATCTTCCCGATTATGTCGACAAGGCTACGGGCTTCATTTCTCTTAAAAGCCGTGAGGGCGTAGAGATAAAGGCTCTGGAACTTCCCGGTCTCTGGAACGGTGCCATGAGCGACTGGAACACGATTCTTGTTGAGGTTCCCGCCGACACTTTCAATCCGGTCAAGACTGTAAACGACCTTCTCCGTGATTCACATCAGCCTGTTGCCTGAATCGTTCAAAAAAACTGTATCTGATGAAAAAGACCTTAATGTTTCTCATGCCGGCAATGCTGCTCGCCTCATGCGCGGGCGGCAACGCCGACAAAGACAAAGCCAAAAACGAATATAAAAACGCCCTCTCCGATTCCATAACAATAGCTGAGAGACAGATCGATTCGTGTGAAAACAAAATCAAGATTCTGACCGACAACTTAAACCAATGGCTTAGGGACTTCACGGTTGTCGACAACAAACGCGAAGTGGAAAGCTATTATATCTTTAACGGATGGCAGGACCGCTACCCTCTTCAGAACACAGGACTCGTGGCTCGAATTTCAAACGGTGAGCGTCTTGAACTGATTGCGGCATTAAAAGGCTCTACTTTCAACAACATAAGGGTTGAATGTGGAGAGAATGCGGTGGAATCGGCTATTGTGCCTCACGACCAGGCTCTGAACTACAGAAGAGAAGGTCTTAACACAGTCATGTTTTCAGGAGCGCAGGCAGACTCTGTGGCAAATCTGATAGCGGACAATGAACTCAACAACATCTCGGTTGTTTTCCTTGAAGACGGCAAAACCAAGGGATCATGGCGCATGCCGGAAGACTATAAGAAGATGGTGTCGGCAACATGGATGCTGTATTCTTCAAGAACCCAGCAGATAAAACTTGAAAATTACATGAAGTTGCTTTGCCGGAAAATTGAAATTCTGAGAACCCATAAAGACCGCGAATGAAAAGACTCCTTATACCTATGATGCTGATAGTCGGAGCGGCAATAGCCTCCGGCGAATGGCATTTCCCGGAGAAATATACCGGACCGAAGACCGTAACAACCGACACCTCCTGGCATCCGGATATTTTAGAGGGATATGAGGCACGTTATGTCAATCATGGCGAGGCATTTGACGGTCCCTGCCGTTCCACAATCATACGGAAGATATGCAAAAACAGCAAATCTCGGAAGGCATACCTATATATACACGGCTTCAACGATTATTTCTTCCAGAAAGAGATGGGGGAACTGTTTGTTGATTCAGGATACAATTTCTATGCTGTGGATCTCAGACGTTACGGACGCAGCTGGCAACCTTGGCAATACCCTTTTAACGTACGCAAACAGAATGAGTATTTCGAGGATATCGATTCAGCTTTGGCTCAGATACGCCGCGACGGAAACACAGACATAACCCTCTCGGGTCACAGCACGGGAGGGTTGACCGTGGCATACATGGCAGCAATGAAGGGAGCGCGGATCGGGGTGAACAGAGTTGTCACTGACAGCCCGTTCCTTGAATGGAATTTTTCACCGATCATGAGAAATGTCGGTGCGCCTATTATCGAGTTTTTGAGTAAATTTTCGAAAAACAGCAAAGTCAAACAGGCTCATTGCGATGNATATTCTTACTCACTTT
>NZ_CAJMXD010000335.1:0-3189 GCF_905219685.1 Barnesiella sp. CU968 | reverse complement strand
GTGCACCCATATTATGCATCCTGCGAGAATAAGAGCCATGGGAGGCAGAATCAACATGCCGTTGTTCATATAACCGGCTTCATACCAACTTTGAGGGAAAATCTGATATCCCATGAGTGTCCCGCTTCCGAAAAGCTCACGGAAGAAAGAGATTATCACAAGAATCACACCATATCCTATTCCGTTGCCAATGCCGTCAAGAAATGACTGCCAGGGACGGTTGTTGAGGGCGAATGCCTCAAGACGCCCCATGATTATACAGTTGGTGATGATGAGTCCGATGAAGACCGACAATGCCTTTGAAACTTCATAGTTCCATGCTTTCAGAACCTGATCCACGATCACGACAAGGGCGGCAACAACGACAAGCTGCACGATGATGCGGATGGATGTCGGGATGGTGTTTCTAAGCAATGAGATGATTACGTTGGAAAGCGCGAGCACTGCTGTGACAGAAATTGTCATGACAAGAGCAGGTTCCATTTTCGCCGTTACAGCGAGCGCCGAGCAGATTCCCAGTACCTGTACGATAACCGGGTTCTCTTTGGAGAGAGGATTGACGAGCGGAAGGAATGTTTTTTTCAGGTTCATTTCTCAACCTCCTTTCCTTGACTAAGTTTTTTAAAGAATGCGGAATATGGTTCGAGAGAATTTTCGAGCATGCGCTGAACTCCCTGACTCGTTATGGTGCCTCCGGAGATTGCGTGCACATATGATCCCTCTGTCGGTTCCTGACCGTTTTTCACTACTTTGACTGATTGGAACATACCCTCTGAATTGAAGATGTCTTTCCCCTGAAACTGGCTGCTGAAAGCCGGTTTCTCGATTTCCGCCCCAAGTCCGGGAGTCTCCCCCTGGTGGGCGAAATATGCTCCGTATATTGTGTCGCCGTCTGAGTTGAATGCAACGTACCCCCATATCGGTCCCCAAAGTCCCGCTCCATATACCGGAACGATGTATTTCACACCGCTCTTTGTGTCGCACACGAACACCGGAAGGATTCTTTCAGCCGCAGGTTTCTTCACCTCAAGGCTGACATTCACTGAGAATGGATCGATATTGGCGTCAACACGCTCACCCTCTGTGTTGACGATGTAGCTGTCGGTAATATGTGTGGAGTATAGTTCTGCGACACTCCGGTTCTCCGAGGGAACAATCAGTGCCGCGGCAAGTATCTGCCGTTTGGTGTCGTTGGCGATATTCTCCTCCTGTTGCGGACGTAATGCCTGATAAACGATAGACAGGACAACACCCACTATCACTACCAGCACAACAGAATATATCACTGTGTATAGATTGCTTTGTCTGTTCATGGTCATGGGTATTATGAATTTTTAATTTCAGAACGGCTAAGACGTCGGCGCACATTGGCGTTGACCACGCAATAGTCGATAAGAGGTGCGAAGCAGTTCATCAGAAGCACCGCAAGCATCGCGCCTTCCGGATAACCTGTGTTATAGCAGCGGATTACTATAGCCATGGCTCCGATGAGGAAGCCGTAGATATATTTACCGGTATTTGTTCGGCATGCTGTTACAGGGTCTGTCGCCATAAACACAATCGCGAACATGAATCCTCCGAGACATAGCTGCTGCAAGGGAGAAAGGAATGTCACCGGATAGAGGTCGGTGGCGAAATGGTTTGCAAGAACACTCATAAGCAATCCGCCAATGAGAGCCGAGCCCATGATTCTCCAGCTTGCGATTCCAGTGAAAAGCAGGATAGCTGCACCGATAAGGATACAGAATGTTGAAGTCTCTCCCCATGAGCCGGAATAAAATCCGAAAAAAATGTCGGAAAAAGAGAGAGGATCGCCAAGCACATTCGTAATGACTGTCCCGGGTTCTGTCGCCGATGCGAGCTGACCAAGGGGAGTGGCTCCAGTGTATGAATCTGCTGCCTGGGAACCCCCTAAAGAAACGAAAACATTATCACCGCTCATCTTCGAGGGATAACTGAAGAAGAGGAACGCACGCGTCACAAGAGCGATATTGAGAAAATTATAACCTGTTCCGCCAAACACTTCCTTTGCGAAAATAACTGCGAAAGCCACTGCTATAGCAAGCATCCAGCATGGGGTGTCGACCGGACATATCATGGGTATCAATATACCGGATACAAGAAATCCTTCCTGAATTTCATGACCTCGAAGCTGCGCTACTATAAATTCTATTCCCAGTCCTACGATATATGCTGTGAGAATCTGTGGCAGAACGGCGAAGAATCCATAAAAAAACAGTTCAAAGAAACTATGGTCCAACTCTCCGATAGCCCGGTAGTGCTGGAGTCCGATGTTCCACATTCCGAACAGACAGCAGGGGAGAAGCGCCATGACCACTGTGATCATTGTGCGTTTCGAGTCGCTGCCGTCGTGTATGTGCACGCCTGACGAAGATGTCTCGTTGGGGGTGAACAGGAATGTGTAGAAGCCGTCGAATACGGAATGCAGCTTCTCGAATCTGCCCCCTTTTTCAAAGTCGGGCTTGATTCTGTCTATTCGTTGTTTTAATCCTTTCACGGTCTATAATGTTTTTTCTGTTACATTGTCTCTTTGCGAAGATAATCGAGACCTTCGCGCACGATTTTCTGAAGTTCAAGTTTCGAGGTGTCGACAAATTCCGGAAGTGCGAAATCCTCGGGTGCCACCTCATATATTCCACGTTCTTCCATTTTCTCGATATTCCGGGCAATGATCGCTTTTAAAAGATATTCGGGATAGATGTCGAATGGAAATACTTTATCGTATTCGCCGCTCATAATCATAGCGCGGTGTCCCCCTTTTATCCTTGCGTCGAAGCTGAATGGTTTCGACAACCCGCGAAGGAAAGCCGGGAATGCGCGGCTCACGCTGTATTTTTTCGGACTTAGTGATGCCCATCCCATAAATTCATCTGCTGAGTCTCCTTCCTCGATTGCCGTGATCTGACGGTATGGATAACGCAAGAAACCGTCGGTGATGTCAACCCTTGAGCCGGTCAGTACGTTTCCGGATATTGTTCTGACTTTTCCCATGTCGGAGGTAATCTCTCCTTCAAGCAGTGTGGAAAGTTTTGCTCCGATCGTTGTCCGGATCATGCGTGGATTTTTCATGCATGGACCTGTCAAAGCAACGACTGTGTCGTAACTGATGTGTCCGGTCTCGACAAATTCTCCTATGCGTGCGGCAGTCACGGCATCGAGTGTCCATAC
>NZ_CAJMXD010000334.1:0-3205 GCF_905219685.1 Barnesiella sp. CU968 | reverse complement strand
GTCACCGTTGCAATCCGATACATCCCGATTTCATGAGCGACATAGCCGACGCATACGAAAGCGCGTACACTATAATGCTCAACCTCAATAAGTCGTGGGTGAGCAAGCAGGGCGATTTCTTTGTGGAGTCACCGATTGTACTGTTTGCAGCCATAATATGGTATCTCCGCATTTACAAGGGTGGAAAATATTGCACCTTCCCACATGCCATAGAACTTCTGAATAGAAGATACGAGGATTTATTTCCCATTCTTACCAGCTACCCGGAACTGGAAAACTATCTTTCGCCCTTCATGGACGCATGGCAGGGAGGCGCGGCTGAGCAGTTGATGGGGCAAATCGCATCGGCGAAAATCCCGCTTTCACGCATGATTTCGCCTCAGTTATACTGGGTTATGACCGGCGATGATTTCACTCTCGATATCAACAATCCGAAAGAGCCGAAGATACTGTGTGTAGGCAACAATCCCGACCGCCAGAATATCTATGGCGCGGCACTGGGTCTGTATAATTCCCGTATCGTCAAAATTATCAACAAGAAAGGTATGCTGAAAAGTGGTGTACTGATTGATGAACTTCCGACGATATATTTCAAGGGGCTTGACCAGCTTATTGCCACCGCCCGAAGCAACAAGGTTGCAGTGTGCCTCGGCTTTCAGGATTTCTCGCAGCTCAAACGCGACTACGGCGACAAGGAGGCGGCGGTAGTGATGAACACCGTCGGAAACATCTTTTCCGGGCAGGTCGTTGGAGAAACCGCCAAGACACTCTCCGAGCGTTTCGGCAAGGTTCTCCAGAAACGTCAGTCAATATCCATCAACCGTCAGGACGTGAGCCATTCTTTCAACACGCAGATGGACAGCCTCATTCCTCCGAGCAAGATTTCCACTCTCACGCAGGGTATGTTCGTCGGGGCGGTCTGTGATAATATCGACGAGCGCATAGATCAGAAGATATTTCATGCCGAGATAGTGATTGACAGCGCGAAGGTCAAGGCGGAAACANACCGCTACAAACCTATTCCGATACTAACAGACTTCCACGACGACACCCCCGACAAGTCGCGCATGAAGGCTATAATCCAACGCAACTATGAACAGGTGAAAGCCGACGTGATACAGATAATATCCGATGAAAAGCAACGGATTTTATCCACCCCGGAACTCAGTCACCTTTTCCCGCAACAATAGAAAACAACCACCACTTAATCCACAATCCAATGTTACAATTTACAGGAGGTTATTACGACCTCGATTATTACCGTCTGTATCTGCTAAGATACCTGTCGCAAAACAATTTCGACATAGCCACCGACCATCCGCAGATTGTCGCCAACTCCGACCGCGCCCTTGACACATACGAGGAAGCACGGCGCAACGGGGCAAGTGTGCCGGAGGCGGAGGAACTGGCTCTGTCTGTGTTGTTCACCAACATAGGCGAGTCGGAGTTTGACATAGTTGCCGATATTCTGCTTGAATATTTCGGCGATACCCTCAACGTGGATTACGAGCCTGCCGCCCACTATTGGGCACGCTGGGTCTTGGACAACGTGCCGCATCTTTTTGACGGCTTCGACCGCACTCAGGTAGGCATAGACCGTGAGGAGCTTGACGAAAAGCGCGACATACTGATAGGCCGTATCACTCAATTCTGCGTGGACAATGGCTTATAACCGTATGCAGAAAATGCGTGACAACATCGAGGCGATACGCACGGCTTTCGCCCTGATTGTTGAGCGCAGACCGCCGGATGACGCGGAATGGGAGATATTATCCAAGTATGCCGGCTTCGGAGGACTGAAATGTATCCTCAATGACGCCAACGAGCTTGCCGACGCAGCCAAGTGGGCGAAATCCGACCGGGAACTGTTTGCCCCGACAGTAGAACTTCGGCGCATAATTCACGACCATTCAAAGGATGACAGGCAATTTAAGCGTTACATGGACTCTCTGAAAGCGTCCGTGCTTACCGCCTACTATACCCCTAAGCACGTTGTTGAAGCCATATCCCAGACTCTGCAACAGGCGGGAGTGGAACCTCAACGCTTCCTCGACCCCAGCGCGGGGGGCGGTGCCTTTGTGGACGCTTTCACATGGGTAAATCCCCGTGGCGAGAGGATTGCGTTTGAGAAGGACGCATTGACAGGGCTGATACTGTCCAAACTGTACCCGCAGACCGACGTTCATATAGAGGGCTTCGAGAAACTGGATACCAATCACGAAAATTATTTTGATGTTGCGGCATCGAATATCCCGTTCGGTGATATCGCCGTGCCTGATCCGGTGTATGCCACCAGTGACAACATAGCTTACAGGAAATCGGCATCGGCGATACATAATTATTTCTTCCTCAAAGGTCTTGACGCGGTTCGTGAGGGCGGCATTGTCGCTTTCATAACCTCGCAGGGTGTGATGAACGGCAAAAGCCCGTTTGTGCGTATGGAGCTGATGAAGCGTGCCGACCTCGTTACCGCTTTGCGCCTGCCCAACAATACATTCATCGACAGTGCCAACACCGAGGTGGGCAGCGACCTTATCATATTGCAGAAGCACTCCGGCAAAACAGGCTTCACACCGGACGAGAAACTTTTTATTCAGTCAACAGCCGCACAGGACAGCGGAATACCCAACAACCGCTATTTCATAGAAAACCCAACGCATATTATCTGCACGGGAGTGAAAGAGGACACCGATCCATACGGAAAACCGGCATTGGTATATACCCATGACGGCGGTGTTGTCGCAATCAGCGAGGATATGCGCAGGGTTCTCTATGCGGAGTTCGGACTACACCTCAACCTTGACCTGTATCACGGTGAACAGCAAAAGGCGCACACGGTATCAGCATCTATATATAATAAGGTGGAGAAGGAAGAAAAACCGCAGCATGACATTGAGGACGTCGAGGCGGTGGAGGTAACGGCAACACCTGCACAGGTAATTTCGCAGAGAGCCGATGAAATAGAAACATCGGGCAATACCGTGCCGGTGAATGACAGCCACGAAAGCTACGACCCGAAAATTATGATGTATAATCTTTTCGGCGAGCTGGTGGAGATACCCGGCGCAAAAAAACGCCGCAGCAAGCGTCAGGCGATGCCGAAANAGCAAAAACAAAAAACGGATAAGCCTGCTGAATCTGTTGAGGTCAAATCGGCTACCGCATCACCAGAAGCGAAAGCAGTCAAGGTTGAAACGTCCAAGAC
>NZ_CAJMXD010000333.1:0-3218 GCF_905219685.1 Barnesiella sp. CU968 | reverse complement strand
GCTCCTTCTTCGGAATCATGAAATCATCTCAAAATCTCCTAAAATTTAATATAAGCTAATTTCCAACACTTACTTATTTCTGATTATTTCAACGTAAGTCTGTTTCAGTTTGTTTATATTTTTCGGGAGCTTATGCGCTATGATCTGAACATTCGGGACACAACCCTTTGTAACACACCTCCACACTCTCCAACACGAATCCCTTCATTTTTCTCATATCTATATGATGAGGCAATTCCGTGTCGAAAATTTTGCCGCACCTGCGACACATGAAATGTCCATGTTCCGGCTGAGGAGCCATGTCATATCTTTTGTTTCCGCTCTCTATCTCAAGCTCCCTTACGAGTCCGCAGTCAGCCAGCGCATGAAGCGAGTTATAGACAGTGGTCCGCGAAAGCGATGGAAACCTATGCCATAGATTTGAATAAATCTCCTCGGCAGAAGGGTGAAGGCGGGAGTTCGCTATCAGAGAAAAGATCGATATTCTCTGAACTGACGGACGCAACCCTGCGTTGTGAAGCATGGTAGCCAGCTCCGATTCGCTATACTGATCTTTCTCCATATGCAGCCTTATTGTTTTAACAAATCTGTAACGATTACAAAATTAGCAATCATTACAGACTTATCCAAATTTTTTCAATTAAAATTTGCAAACTATTGCAAATTTTAGAGAAATATCATTTCCCTGCATACATATACAAAGTCATCATACCGCTATGCTACTTCTTCAACTCGTGAAGAAAGCCCATCTCTTCTGCCATATACACGCACAACACAGAATCAAAGAACAAAACGGCATCATATTCTCCAATGATGCAATTATGAGTGCAGATTACTCAAACCTCTATATCCCTAACTTAACCGACATAGATTTTCTCGCCTTACTAATCTTCATATCTCGCAGCGGCTATACGGACGCTTTTGGCGATGCGGGTACGAAATTCCGGTGGAGCTATTACTTCGGCATGACCTCCGTAGCCGAGTATCAGACGCTCCAGCTCATTGTTGATTACCACTTTGAGCGAGAGCTGGATAGATCCGTCTCTGAAACGTTGCTCCACTTTCTGCGATTTATGAAATGGCTTTGACTCAACGTATGGAGCCTGTTGGCGGTCAATCTTTATTACTACACGACGAGCCTTGTCATGAATTCCTTTAGTTACACCGATAGTGTCGTCAAAGAAGTGTTCCGGGTCAAAGTCGACACATTTCTTGAATGGATGTTCCTTGTCCATAGCAACCGACTGTATGCGGTCGAGAGCAAAAATATTTACTTGCGGAGAGCTGTTGGTGGCTTTCTCCCCAATTAGAAACCAGCGGTTGCGATATTCTTTCAGAAGGTAAGGATACACTACCAATGTTCCCGACTGACGTGCCTTGAACGACTGATATTCGATAATGACAGTCTGCTGTTTGCGCACAGCATCATATATGTCGCCGATAAATTTTGCTCCTCGATATCCCGCGACATACTCCATATCCATTGCCGGAACCGACGTGCCCGTGTGTCGGGAAATCTGCTCATTGAGTTTGCTTATAGTGTCGATTGACGAAGCCAGCTGTGGAAAACCCTGCAACTGGCGCAATATGTCAAGAGCAGAGTTGAGTGCATCGAGTCCTTCATCATTAAGCGGAAGATGTGTGATACTGAAATCCGGATCCTCATACTCATAGTATTTGTTTTCTCTCACCACAATCGGAGCATTATAGCCCAAGCGGTCGCTGCGCATCAGGGCGAGGTCGTTCTGAAATGTACGACGGCTCACAGGGTTACTCCGCCCTTCAAACTCCGCCAACGCATCAGTGCAGGCGTCAATAAGGTCATTGATAGTCCAGCGGCGGTAATGGTTCTGAAGACATTTGTCGATGGTCGATATTCGGATAAGGGTAGCGCGATTGAGAGGCATAATCAGATATNTTTCACAAAAATAGCAATTTTATCAATAGTGCGCAAATCCATTGCGCATACACGTCTCAACTTTGCGGCATGATTATAACTGGAAAAACCACATCGGCTGAAATTTTCACCCTATCCGACTGGAATGTATGTCAATCCCGACCATCACATAATTATATCTCCCTGACTGATGGGCTGCCGATGTTGCGCAAAGGAGCGATAGATGCTTCCGAAGGGAGAAAAGTTGCCATTCCTTTTAATATGCGCGACGGCATAGCCATCTGCCTTGGCAAAGGAAACGGGCGCTGGCTCAATACGGCTCCGCATGGAGCCGGTCGCATCATTAGCCGTGCCAAAGCCAAAAAGCAAATAACAATGCGTGAATTTGAAAACTCAATGAAGGGCATATACTCGTCATCTGTGTTCGCAGGTACTCTTGATGAATCCCCAATGGCATACAAACCGACCGGGGAGATCCTCGAACTTATCAAGCCGACAGTCGAGGTAATCTCCATGATTAAACCCAAACTCAATATTAAAGATACTGGAGAATGAAAAAATACATACAGATTACTGCCGGGCGCGGCCCTGTCGAGTGCGCCAGAGTCGTGACTCTTGTCGCTCGCGAACTGCTCAAAGCAATTCCTTCATTACATATGACCGACTCCGAACCACACAACCGGGTTGAAGGTTGCTATATGTCTGTCACACTTGCCACAGATGAAGACATTCCTTTATCAACGATAAGCGAATGGGAGGGAACGATACTATGGCGGTCAACCGTGAATCCATTTCGACCGGGACACAAACGCTGCAATTGGCTTGTAGGTGTCAATTTTTTCGATAAAGTGGAACTACCACAGATTACTGATGCCGATATAGTGTATGAAACCTGCCGATCCGGCGGCAAGGGCGGACAGAATGTCAACAAAGTTGAAACTGCGGTCCGTGCAATCCATATCCCTACCGGGCTGTCAGTGAAATGCTCGGATGAACGCTCCCAGTCGCAGAACAAAGTTCTTGCAAGAGAACGACTGCTATTGAAACTCCGACAACGAAACGACAAAACCGTTGCCGAATCGCAGTCGCGCCAATGGTGCAACCACGACAATCTCGAGCGCGGCAACCCCGTCAAAAAATATTCAGGACCATTATAATTCAGAATAAAACGATACTCCATATTTCAACCATACCCCGCTATGCTCCCGATGAGACTCGGTGAAAACTCCTCATAAAATCCTCTCAATGAACCTCACAATTAAATTTAAACAGTTTCTTAAGCGTCCGGAATTTATTGTAGAGCAAGGAGGTGTTACAGCTA
>NZ_CAJMXD010000332.1:0-3221 GCF_905219685.1 Barnesiella sp. CU968 | reverse complement strand
CACCGATGCCATTACTATCTTTGTATTTATTCTCATTTATAATGTTGATATTTATTCTTTTATAATATTACACAACTCTTGCATCCGGGTCATTGCTGACGCACATCCAGTTTCTCAAAACGTTTTGGAAGATACCTGTCATACCTGTCAAGATTCTTTATCAATAATTCCCGGCATTCCTCAAGGGTTCCGTGAAACTCGCCTCCAGATGCCTGAAGATGTCCCCCTCCGTTGAAAAGTTCGGAGCATATGCGGGAAACAGGGAAATTTACCTTGCTGCGTGCCGACACCTTTATGCAGTCGGGATCCTCACGCATGAATATTGAATACACCATGCCCCGGATATTCAAAGCCTCGTTAACAAGACCTTCCGTGTCCCCCTTCTCATAGTTGAAACGGTCAAGTTCTTCTTTTGAGAGGGTGATAAGGCATCCTCTGTGCTCCGTAAAAATTTCAAGTTTATCACACACGGCATACGCTTTCAGCCTGAGACTGTCATAACTGCAGGCTTTGACACACTCCTCGATGATCTTACCTTTTTCCGCACCTTTTTCCATCAATCTGGTGAGGATTTCATATACCTCGGGATTCTTGCAATTGACAGTAAAATTCTGTGTGTCNGTTATAAGTCCTGTCAGAAGGCATGTGGCACAATTCCTGTCAATATCGCTGTATAACCCGCACGCCGCTATAATTCTGAACACAAGCTCACATGTCGAAGACATCTCCGGATAAGAAAACTCAACCGCGCAATCAATATCCGGACCCTCATGATGGTCTATAAGCACTTTACGCGCTGATGCTCCCTGTATAAGTGGAGCAAGATGATCCTGCCTCGAAGGTTTGTTGAAATCACAACACAGTATCAGGTCACTCTCTTCGACAAGACGGCTGCAATAGGGGTCATGTCTCGTATAGACAGCGATCTCATTGAAATCAGGCAGAAAACGCAATGATCTCGGTGGAACATCCGGCACAACCACAGATGGCTGTTTGCCGATGCTCTTGAGAAGATGCCAAAGACCGAGTGTGCTCCCTATGGCATCGCCGTCAGGATGCACGTGGCATGTAAGAACGATTTTTTCGCTCTGTTCCAAAAGAGTAGAGAACTCCTTTACACACGTCGGATTTAATACTTTGTTCATACAAATGATTTCAATCCACAAAGATAATAATTATTCCACAAATATTTAACATTTTCGCGTTAAAACGCGTCAAATACCATAAAAAAGACTCGGGCAGACACCTCTTTGGAAATTTATGACTAATTTTGTAAATAAAAAATATGAATATGACTCCACTGCATACCAAAGAAGAGAAATTGCGCGCCATGGGCGACTTTCTTGATGTGCTTGACACCCTGAGGGTTCAATGCCCATGGGATGCCAAGCAGACCAACGAGTCCTTGCGCCCTAACACAATAGAGGAAGTCTTCGAACTCGCTGACGCTCTCATTACTGACGACATTCCAAACATTCGCAAGGAGCTTGGCGATGTCCTGCTGCATGTGGCTTTCTATTCGCGCATCGCAGAGGAAAAGGGAAACTTCGACATTGCCGATGTGTGTGACTCTCTGGTAGAAAAGCTCAAATTCAGACATCCACATATCTATGGCGATGTCAATGTAAACAACGCAGAAGAAGTGTCTCAGAATTGGGAACAGATAAAACTTCGTGAGAAAAAAGGTAACAAAACCGTTCTCGGAGGAGTACCTTCGGCTCTGCCTGCTTTGATAAAGGCAAGCAGAATACAGGAGAAAGCACGCAATGTGGGCTTTGACTGGGAGGAGCGCCGACAGGTGTGGGACAAGGTTAAGGAGGAAATAACCGAAGTCGAAATGGAAATTGAAAACAATGACAATCCCGATGCATTGGAATCGGAATTCGGAGATTTGTTGTTTTCTGTGGTCAATGCCGCAAGACTCTATGGCGTAGATCCTGAGAACGCTCTTGAAAAGACAAACAAAAAATTCATCAGACGATTCAACCACATAGAAGAAAGAGCCAGAGAGGCTGGAAAATCAATTAAAGACCTGACTCTTTCTGAAATGGACGCAATCTGGAACGAAGCTAAAAAGTTATAACACATTGATACTCTGCATAACTGAGAAACCGAGCGTCGGCAGGGACATAGCTCGCATCATAGGCGCTAACACCCAGCATCCGGGCTATTATGAAGGCAACGGATATTGCGTGACATGGACTTTCGGACATCTCTGCACTCTCAAGGAACCTGCCGATTATACACTCGACTGGAAAAGATGGTCATTGTCTTCACTACCCATGATTCCTCTGAAATTCGGCATTAAACTAATTCCCCAACAAAGCATCGAGACACAGTTCAACACAATAAAAAGCCTGATAGAACAGTGTGATGAAGTGATAAACTGTGGCGATGCCGGTCAAGAGGGAGAACTTATCCAGAGATGGGTGATGCAGAAGGCAGGATGCAAGAAACCGGTAAAAAGATTATGGATAAGCTCTCTTACAGATGAGTCCATCAGGGAGGGATTCGCGAATCTCAGAAGCCATGATGAGCTCGAACCCCTATACACCGCGGGATTATGCAGAGCCATCGGCGACTGGATTCTCGGCATAAACGCAACCCGATTATATACAATCAAGTACAGCAAAGACCGCCAGATTCTGTCGGTGGGGCGAGTGCAGACACCAACACTCGCACTGGTTGTGAACCGCCAGCTGGAAATCGAAAATTTTGTACCCAAAGACACTTGGGAACTCAAGACAGTCTACAGAGACACCACATTTTCTTCCGCTCTGAAAGCGTTTGCGACACAGGAAGCAGGTGAAGAAATCCTGAAAGATGTGGCACAATACCCCCTTACGGTTACAGATGTAGAAAAGAAAAAAGGGAAAGAGGCTCCACCTCGTCTCTTTGACCTGACATCTCTGCAAGTTGAATGCAACAAGAAATTCGGCATGGGTGCTGACGCCACTCTCAAAGCCATACAATCGCTTTATGAGAAAAAACTCGCCACATACCCTCGTGTCGATACAACATACCTGACTGACGACATGTATCCCAAATGCAAAAACATACTGAATGGGATAAGCGGGCATTACACAGACATCCTGCAGCCATTGCGCGGTGAAAAGCTAAAAAAAAGCAAAAAGGTATTCGACAACTCCAAAGTTACTGACCACCACGCAATCATTCCTACCGGTCAGCCCCTCCCTCAATCCCTCCCAATGGATGAACGC
>NZ_CAJMXD010000331.1:0-3221 GCF_905219685.1 Barnesiella sp. CU968 | reverse complement strand
TTTAATAAACATATTTTATTGAATATATGCGATTTAATAATAGTACAATCTATTTTCTATTTATATTATATATTATATTTGTTGCTATAAACACAATCTTGTCATAACTTTGCATCGCAAGTTCAAGAAACTATCGCAAGGTCAAAATAAACAGCATACGACCGAAAGGTCTTCAAGGTGAAAAAAGGATTGTTAAGGTTATCACTCAAGGTTGTTTCAAACCGGAAAGGATGGAAAGGAAAATATAGCTAATAAATTCATTTGTGTTAGGTTTTGTAAAATTAAATAGAGTATTGACAAAATTGATTCGCAATAAAACAGGCAGCTTGTGAAAGCCGCCTGTTTTTCTTTATTCATGTTGTTATTGCGAGACGGTAGCCGATGCCCCGCAGATTGATGATTGAGATATTCGGATCGTGTCGCAGATGTTTTCGCAGTTTGTGTATGTATCCGTGAAGGGAATTGCGGTTGTAATAGTCGTCATGCTGCCATACAAACTCCATCAGTTCCGATGATCTCACCGTAATCCCCTTATGATTTATGAGAAACAGCAATATCATTGCCTCGATACGTGACAATTCCAACACATGAGAGCCGTGTGTCAGTTTGTTACCTATAGCATCGAAGATATATTCTCCGATTGTAATCTCATTCTTTTCCAAAGCTTCCTCTCTGATGCCGGATACATTTCTGCGCTTTAACAAGGCTCGGATTCTGAGAATCAGCTCACGCATCTTGAACGGTTTCTTCAGGTAATCGTCAGCGCCTATGTCAAAGCCGGTCTCTATATCGGAAATGGATGACAAGGCGGTAAGGAATATCAAAGGCACATCCGGGTCAGCGTTTCTGATATGACGTGCCATCTCAAACCCGTCCATCCGGGGCATCATCACATCCGCTATTATCATATCCGGATGTTCTGACCGGAATGCCTCAAGTCCGTCAACACCGTTGGTTACGGCAATTACCTCATATCCCTCATCTTCGAGAGTCTCCGAGATGATGGTTGACAGTGTTGTCTCATCTTCTGCAAGAAGTATCTTATTTCTCATGATTCATGAATTTTATGGTGAAAACGCTCCCTTTCCCGAGTGTGGATGCCGCCTTTATATCCCACCCCATCTTTGCCAGAATCGACTTCACGTAATAGAGACCGATTCCGTAGCCTCTCACATCCTGACGATTGCCGGTGGGCACACGATAAAACTTATTGAATATCAACGGCAATGATTTTGCCGGAATGCCATTGCCGTTGTCTTTTATGACAATACCGGCACTATCGGCATGTATGTCAATGGCTACGCTGTCTCCTGAATACTTTATCGCATTGTCCATAAGGTTGTTGATGACGTTTGCGAAATGTGTCGGATCTGTTTCTGCCGAAAGGTTTTCCGGAACAACCGAGACATTTATGGTTATAGGCTTTTCGGCACGCAGGGAATGTATGGAGGCAATATCATTGAGGACTTGCTTCAGTTCTATCTCCTCTTTACCCAGTACCATCGATTTGCGCCGCTCCATACTCATTGACAAAATCCCTTCCACCAATTCGCCGAGCCTTGAAAGCTGATCGAGCGCCAGTCTGAGGTAACGCTCCCGTTTCGAGGCATCATTATGTTTGTCGCAATTGAGCAATGTGTCGATTGCGGAATAGGCAGCCGAGATGGGTGTTTTCAGTTCATGGGTCATATTATTGGTGAAATCATCCTTCATTTCCTCCAGTGAGCGCATTTTCATCACTGTGCGGATAAGATAGACGAAAGCGACGGCAAGCATCAGGATGATGAGCATGGTCGTGATCACGATACCTGCGGTCTGACGCAGCATGTCTCCTAACGGCGGTGACATATAGGCGCGATAAATCAAGGGATATCCTTTGAATATGGTGTAATCTATTTCCCACAACCCGCGTGTTTCTTTCCTGTTTACGGAATCGGCGGGGAGCACGAACACACGTGACGGATATAACCCTATTCTGTGTAATTCTGTGGAATATATGGAGTCGAGCAGCCGGAGGTTCGGGCGACGGTATTCCTGCGGCAGACTGTTGCGCATATTGTATGCCATAGTGGCGTGCATTGACTGGTATATCCCCATAAGCTTCTCTTTCCCCGCTATCGCGGCAAATGCAGAATCTGACACCGCCCCGAATTCGGAAGTCAGTTTACCGGATTCAGTCATCCGTCTTTCCCCATCCAGATCAAGGACTACGCTGACATGATTCGTGCTGTCCATTCTCTTGACCCGGTAAACAGTCTCGATAAAGTCTGCCTGCATCAGGCATTCCTTCGCCATAGTGACATATTGCTCCTTTACCGAACCATACAGACCGTAAAGAAAAAATATATTCACAACGAAAAGCACGATTATTGTTCCGAGTACTCCGATGATTATGTTTCTGAAATTTTTCATAATGATTTGAGCACTTATCTATACATTTTTATACATTCAAAATTACATAATCATATTGTAATATCAAACTTATTGAAGCGTCAGTTAAGAATAACTAAGACAACTTAAGGTTTTATTAAGACATGACTCCCTAAATTTGTGGAAACAATTTTCCAACTCAATTCTCTTATAAACTCAATTCTCTTATCTATGAAAATAAACCGATATCCATTTTTCTTTTCAATATTCCTTCTGTGCGGTCACCCCTTCGTTGTTAATGCGGAAGAGCCGGATTCAATTGTGCGTGATTTACCCGATTTCGTGATCAAGGCAGAGCAATTCCGACGCACCGCCGACGGAGTGGAGGTTGTACCCAACAAACAGCAGCTCAAGCATTCCTTTTCCGGTTATGATCTTGTGCGCAATCTTATGATTCCCGGAGTCACGGTAAATCTTGACAAAGGGGAGATCAACGCCCTTGGGGGAGAGGTGGCGCTTTTCATCGACGGCATGCCGGCAGATATGAGGGAAGTTCGTCAATTGCGTCCCGTTGATGTGCTTAAGGTTCAGTATATGGAATCCCCCACAGGGAAATACGCCGGCAACAATGTAGCCTTGAATTTCATCCTCAAGAAACGGAACTCGGGCGGTTACATTGCTCTGGATGCCACCCAGCGCATCGGCTATACCAACGGAGATTATAATCTTGCCGGCAAAGCCTACGTCGGCAACACCCGCTACACCCTCTTCGCCGGCACCGACTTCTCCGACATAAAGAACGCCGAAACCACCAGCCTCGAAACAATCCACTTCCCCACCCCTTCGTATCT
>NZ_CAJMXD010000330.1:0-3221 GCF_905219685.1 Barnesiella sp. CU968 | reverse complement strand
AATGATTGATTTCGCTGCCATAAAATTTTTAATCAATAAAATTTAGACAAGCTCTGAGAGGAACTGAGAGAAACTGAGAGAAACTGAGAAAAACTTATAAGCAATTGATGTTTATTCAACGGATTTGTTTATATTTGCAGTTCTGAACTAATTAACCTAATCAAATACTTATTTAGACCTGAATCGATCATGAACGCACGATTAAGCAGTTTGGCGGGAGCGTCCTTATGCGCTTTGGCTCTCGCGACACCGGCAGTCGCTGACGCACCTGCCGGGTATTATGATTCTCTCGAAGGGAAAACCGGTGTGGCATTGAAGAAAGCCGTCAAGGCGATAGTGAGGAAACATACGGTGATTTCGTATGGCGACGCTACCTGGAACGCTTTCCGTAAGACGGATGTCAGGGTTGTCAACGGCAAGGAATGCTGGTGGGATATGTATAGCTCCAATAATGTAGCCGTTTCATCCGGACACCCGGGGATGAATATTGAGCATTCCGTGGCAAATTCCTGGTGGGGCGGAACAAAGAATGACGCATATAAGGATATTGTCCATCTGAATCCGTCTGATAAGGATGGCAACAGCCGTAAAAGCAATTATCCTCTTACGGAACTTTCCAAATGTTCCTGGACAAACGGAGTTGTCAATGTGGGTTCTCCGAAGTCCGGTCAGGGTGGAGGAAGCAGCAACGGTTTTGAGCCTCATGATGACTACAAGGGAGATTTCGCCAGAACATACATGTATATGTTTGTGGTGTATGATGACATAAACTGGGGACGTACAAGCGGGGGACAGAATGTGGAGTGGATGTTCACGGCGAGTCCGTTTGAGCTTAAGCCGTGGGCTAAAGAGCTTCTTCTTCGCTGGTCGGCAAATGATGCGGTAAGCCAGAAGGAGCGTGACCGCAACGATGGTGTCTACAGTCAGCAGAAAAACAGGAATCCCTTTATCGATCTCCCTGATCTTGCCGATTATATATGGGGAAGCAAGGCAGGGGAGCCATATCATGTGGATGGTGCTCATGAGCCGGATCCCGGTCCTGTGGACCCGGACCCGATAGACCCGGATCCGGTTGATCCCGACCCTGTTGACCCTTCACCCGAAGATCCGGCTCTTGTGCCCGGAACTTATGTTCTGGTTGCCTCCCAGTCTGATATTCGTGCCGGAGAAAGTTATCTGATCTTAGGGTCTGACTCTCATGTTGCAATGACTCTTGAGCAAAATAAGGAAAAGACATATTTTGAGCCGACAGAGACAATAGTCATAAATGACGGAGTGATCGAGAAGGCGCCTTCAGACGCCGCGCTGATTACGCTCGAGACCCTTGGCGACGGATATGCCCTCAAGGCATCCGATCTTGGCGGCAACGTCAAAGGTTATCTTTTCAGTTCGGCGAACAAGACAATAAACCTGACTGATTATTCCACTACGAAAGGAGTGAAGGCAAAACTGACGTATTCCGCGCAGGGAGTGTCGGTGGTATACGGACCTACGGTCAGCAGCGGAGCGGGTGCTTTGTATTACAACAAGAGTGCGAGACGGTTCACGACTTACACCAGCAGCGGTCAGGAGCGACTTGATTTCTACCGCAAGGTGAAAGACGCGTCAGGGATTGAAGACATGACGGACGAAGACGACAGCGTCATGGTCGAGGTCTGGGGCAATAATATCCTTGTGCCCGACGGCGCGGAAATATATGATCTCAACGGGCGTCGACTCGCGAGCGGCGAAAACCTTGCAAGAGGGATATATATAGTGAGCTCGCCAGCGTTCAGCAAGTGTGTCAAGGTGATGATCAAATGAAGGCAATGATGAATTGCCGGTTAATGTAAATTAAAACAACAGCTTATGAGAAATCTGATATCAGGTATAATGGTGACTGCCGGAGCACTGTCGCTGATGGGGGAGATTCCGGCGGGATATTACCGCGAACTGGAAGGGAAAAGCGGAGAGGAACTGAAGGCAGCAGTAAGGAAGGTGGCGATTCCGGAAGATTTCGTGTCGGTCGCCTATGGCGACGGCAATACATCTTTCAAGACATGGCAGGCATTTGAATTTACCGATATCAGGATGATACAGGGCAGAAAGGCATGGTGGGACATGTATTCAAACAAACTTGTATATGTGGAATCGGGTCACAACTCGCTTAACATAGAGCATTCCGTAGCCAACTCATGGTGGGGCGGGAAAGAGGGAAGCGAAGCCGCCTATCAGGATCTGTTTCATCTTAATCCCTCAAATTCAGATGCCAACAATGCCAAGTCGAACAACCCGATAGGGATCGTTGGAGGCAATCCGGCATTCGACAACGGACTGGTGCTTATCGGAGCGCCTGCCGCCGGATACGGAGGGGGTGCGTCCAAGGTGTTTGAACCTGCCGATGAATACAAGGGTGATTTCGCCCGCGCCTATCTATATATCATGACCGCCTATGACGCCATTTCCTGGAAAACGGACAAGGGTGGCGAGGCTCTCTATACGATAACCGACGGCACGATAGACCTTCAGCCCTGGGCTGCCTCCATGCTTCTGAAATGGGCGGCGGAAGACCCTGTCGATGACAAGGAGCTTAACCGCAACGAACAGATCTACGGCATCCAGAAAAACCGCAATCCGTTTATCGACTTTCCCTCACTCGCCGAGTATATATGGGGTGACCGCAAGGGTAGCGCATTCACGTTGGAGGGGAATGCCGCCGATGCCGTGAATCGTCCGGCGGATCCGGCAGTTCAGGATGCGCGACTCACGGATGTCAACACATATGCGGCGGATTACTGGGGTAGCCGCAATCTGGTGTTTGATATAGCAGAAGGTGATCTCTGGATAAGCCTTGACGGAGGTTCGTATCAGAGATATGGCGACAGAATCTCGATACCGGCGGGAACTGTCAACGGCGAGACTCACATCGTCAAGGCATATGCCATGAAAGAGACCGGAGGTAAGAATCTGCGCAGTTCGGTTGTGACAGTGACCATGACTGCGAAAGATCCCTCCGTGACCGACTATTCCACTTCGGTATGGACACCTGCGGCTACAGGCGATGCCATAGATCCGGAGAGTCTTTATGTAATAATCTCCGCCGACAACAGACATGTGATGGGATGCACTTTCCAGTCGAACGGGTTCATGCCCGATTGTGGCAGTGCTGAATACCGGAATCAGGACATGGATTCGGAAATAACGGTAATTCCCAACGAATCAGCAGTTGTCAGATTCAGGAC
>NZ_CAJMXD010000329.1:0-3222 GCF_905219685.1 Barnesiella sp. CU968 | reverse complement strand
GTCCTTGGAATTATTTAATTTTTGTCATCTACTAAACATATATTTGTATTCCATCATTATCCTAAAAATAAAAACCATGATTTCCATTCGCCCGCACAAGCTTTTCATTTATGCCATCACTGCATGCATCGCCTGCATTCCATCTTTCGGTTCACCAGCCGGGAAGAACAACGACTGGATTGATGAAATAGATTCATATGTCAATTCCAATCCCGACAGCGCGATCATTCTCTGCAATGATGCAATCCGGGAACATTACCCACTTGACGGAAGCGAAAAAGTGGCACTACTGACAATCCGGGGCAACGCAAACTTTACCCTTGGAAATTATGACACAGCAAAGGCAGATTTCCGGAAAGCGGCAGACCTTGCCTTCGATATCGCCGACACGCTGGCTTATATTAACGCCCTTTCAGATTTAGGTGTCGCATATCGCGTCAGCCAACAACAGGACTCAGCAATGGCATGCTACAATCATGCTCTCAACATGATAAAAGACGGAAGATTTCCGGATATGGAGGCAAACATACTAACATCATTAGCTATCTTGTTTGCAAATCAGGGACGCTTAAAGGAGGCTATCCCGTTTGCAGAAAAAGGATGGAAAAAAGCAAAGCTCACAGATGATATAGAGACACAAATTTATGCCGCATCTTCACTCGGATCCGCACTTTTCCTTGCAGGCGACCACAATAGAGGGCTCGCCACTCAACGCAGCATAATAAAAATTGCAGAGCGCAAAGGAATCCCACGGTATATACTGAAGACATACGCATCTGTCATAGCTATGCATAACCGACTTGGGAACACGGATTCTGTAAATTACTATATCAACCGAGGACGTACGCTACTTGACAAAGTGCCCGAAGCATCAATAGAATCTGTAGGATTCCTTGAACAAAGTTTTGTGGTGTTGACAAAAATGGGACGCTATAAAGAGAGCCTTGACATACAGATGAAAATACTTAACATGTTGGATTCACGTCCCTTTATGCCTCTGCACCTGCTATATCAGAGAATCGCCCTCAACTACAAAGGACTCGGTGACATTGAGCGCATGAATGATGCATATATAAAGGCGATAGAGATAGCCGACAGCATTCACCAAAGCGACATAAACAAACAGATGTCAGACTTCAACGCTCGTTATCACGCAGCTGAAAAAGAATTGGCGATTGCCGCACTGAGGCATGAAAAATCGCGCAGAGGCATGATAATCGCGATTCTTGCCGGGGTGATAGCCGCGACATCGTTGCTCCTGATCATATATCTGAGGTCGCGCAGACGCAAAACCGAACTTGCCAACATAAAGGCTCGTATAGAAGGTATAGAACAAGAGCGCGGAAGGCTTGCACACGAGCTTCACGACGGGGTATGCAATGACCTGCTCGGTATTGAGCTTGCCCTTGCCGGAGGAAGAAATGACACTGCCGAAATATCAGAAATGCTCCGCACCACACGCAACGAAGTACGGTCAATCTCCCACGAACTCCTACCACCGAGCTTCAACAGGCTTTCATTATCGCAACTAATTGCAGCATACGCATATAAAAGCGACGGGTTCGTTGAATATCTTCCTTCACAAGACCAAATTGACCTTGACATGGAACAATCCATGAACCTATACCGTATCATTCAAGAATGGATTGCGAACATACGACACCACGGTGCTGCCCGATACGCCACAATTTCTTTGAAACAATCAGGTAATGAAACCATACTTGATATATGCGACAATGGCATTGCATTCAATCCGGATGAAGCAAACAGCAGCGGTCTTGGCATTGACAATATCCGTCAACGGGTAAAGGCTATCAATGGCACAATTGATTTTACACGAAGAAACAACATAAATATCATGTCAGTGAAAATTTTTAAATAAGTACCGCTAAAAAAACATATTACCTCACGGATTTCCGTGATTTATAATTCGCCACATTTGCCTAATTTTGCGGTGTGAAGCTTTTTTCACGTATTTTTACACCCATGGCAAAATCTGACCTTAAAATATTGCTGGTTGACGACCATGATATCGTGCTTCGCGGAATGCGCCACCTCATCGAAGACCTCCTCGGAGACAGCTGTCATGTGGATATGGCAAAGACCGCCGCTGAAGCACTCTGGCTGACCTCAGTTCGCAACTACGATCTCTGCCTTCTTGATGTGGAGCTTCCAGATGCCAGCGGTATCACATTACTTCACAATATACGCAGGAAATGTCACGATATAAAAATAATCGTAAACACGATTCATGAAGAACTATGGATCATAAAAGATTATTTTGATGCCGGAGTAGAAGGAATCTTGTTCAAAGATGTGCTTTCAACCGAAATTGCAACAGCTATACGTTCAGTTACCGCCGGCGACACTTACTTTTGCAAGAAAGCAAAACAATTGCGTCACCTTATAGACATTTATGAAATGCCAAGCCCCAAGGAGCTGGAGGTGCTTCGCCTGATAGCGTCCGGTAAAAAAACTGACGACATAGCCGCCCAGATGGGATTGAGTTCAAACACTATAGAGACCCATAGACGCCACCTTCTCGCAAAACTTCATGCACGCAACTCCGCAGAACTTGTGCTAAACGCCGTGAAGCGTGGGCTTCTCCCCACTTCACGCATATAAATTATTGGTGTCCAATAAATATCATATTTGTTTACCCCATATTTTAATCAATTAATAAATTTAACAACCTATTGTATTATGAACAAAATTTCTTCGATGGCATTCATGGTAATAACAGCCATGTTCATCTTTTTTCAATCCTGTGGCGACGTTGACCACTCTAATCCCCGTAGTGTTGCCGACAAGGCTATGGAATATTATATCAGCAACGACTACGAAGGCATGTCAACACTTTGTTATCCTGAAAACACCAACCGTATAGAACGGTTTCTTGAACTTGAAGAATACGCTAAAAAGAATCCCGACATAAGACCAAAATCTACAAATAAAAAATTCAAATATACAGACGAAAAGGACCATAGCTACGAATATCGAGTAAAATATGATTATTCTTTCACAAATGTCAACGGTAAAGACGAGACATGGCACATGACTGTTATCCTGAATAACAAAGAGGGAAAATGGTATCTGGATATGGTAAAATAAACGTTATTAAACACCTCAAACAACATGAAAAAAATTCACTGGCGTCTCTTAAAATCTGTTAATGCGAAATTGTTAAACTCTGTATTCATGTTGGTTACGCGATTTTCNGGC
>NZ_CAJMXD010000328.1:0-3232 GCF_905219685.1 Barnesiella sp. CU968 | reverse complement strand
CATCAGATCCATACCGTTGCCGATTATGTTCTTGCAGAGGGGAATGATGTATTCGAGGTCCTGACAGGCGTTGGGATCGTAGCGGGTGCTGTTGTCTGTGTCGTTCTGATGTCTCTCACGATATTTCTCCGGGTTTACGAATAGACGCACGCGCATGGCGTTCATCCCTTCCTCTTTCAGCCACGGCATAAGATCAGCGATCGGTTTGCCGTCATGATCCTTATATTTTGCACCGGCATCTTCATAGTCGGGAAGAAGTGAAATGTCGCCGCCGACATATCGCTGTGCCTGTGTGGATATTCCGTAAAAGGCTGCAAGCGAAAGTAATGCATAAATTGCTCCTGTTAATTTCATAAGTCTGTAATTTTAAGTAAATCTGTAATTCAGAAGCGGTTGGTTCAAGTTTATACAATAGTATGCAGATAAGTAAAGGAGAGCAGTGCAGTTTGTCTGCTCTCCTTTTATCATATTGCATTATTGACGCATGTCAGTTTTATTGTCTGAGAGCCGCAATGGAGGCGCGGATCGCTTCCAGCTTCTCGGTGGCGTCGCTCTGTTTCTTGCGCTCGACTGCCACAACAGCCTCAGGTGCGTTGTTGACAAATTTTTCGTTAGATAGTTTTTTCTCCACTCCGGCAAGGAATTTGGTGTAATATTCAAGTTCCTTGTTAAGTTTCGCAAGTTCCTCTTCCACGTTTATTTTGCTTTCGAGAGGCACACTGTATTCGACTGCACCAACGATAAATGCTGATGATGCGGCTGTTTTTTCCTCAACCTGCTCTATGGCTGAGAGGTTTGCCATCTTGGCAAGGATAGCGTCAAGAGAGTTGTCGTGCGCTCCCTTTATGTGAAGAACCAGAGGCTCTTTCTGTGCGATCTGTTTCTGTTTGCGGATAGTGCGTATTCCGGCGATTACCTCTTTCAGTGTCTCGAACTGTGCGAGTATGGGAGCCTCGCAGACAGTTGCTTCAGGAAGAAGGGCATACATGATGCTTTCGCCAGCCTTGCGATCGGCAAGATGTTGCCATAATTCCTCTGTTATGAAAGGCATGAAAGGATGAAGCAGGCGCAGAAGAGTGTCGAAAAAGCCGAGTGTGGCATCGAAAGTCTTTTTGTCGACAGGTTGTCCGTATGCCGGTTTCACCACTTCAAGATACCATGACGAGAACTCATCCCAGAAAAGGCGGTAAATCGCCATAAGCGCCTCCGAGATACGGAACTTGCCCATGAGGTCATCGACCTCTGCGATAGTGTTGCCGAGCTTAGCGGCAAACCATCTGATCCCGGCTGCTGCACTCTCCGGCTGCTGCGCTTCATCGCTGACCTCCCAACCTTTTACGAGACGGAAAGCGTTCCATATCTTGTTGCAGAAATTGCGTCCCTGCTCGCAGAGAGAATCATCATACATTATGTCGTTGCCGGCGGGAGCGCCGAGCATGAGACCCATTCTGACACCGTCGGCACCGAAATTGGCTATCAGGTCAAGAGGGTCGGGAGAGTTGCCGAGCGATTTCGACATTTTCCTGCCAATCTTGTCTCTGACGATACCTGTGAAATATACGTTGTTGAATGGCTTGTTGTCTGCAAATTCGTATCCGGCTATGATCATGCGTGCCACCCAGAAGAAAATAATGTCAGGTGCTGTCACAAGATCTGCAGTCGGATAGTAGTATTTAAACTCTTTATTGTCAGGATCAAGGATTCCGTTAAACAACGAAATTGGCCATAACCAAGATGAGAACCATGTGTCAAGGCAGTCAGGATCGCGTTTGAGGTCGGCAATTGTGAGACTTGTATTACCACTCTTTTCTATGGCTTTCAATAATGCTTCCTCCTCATTCTCCGCCACAACATATCCCCCTTCCGGAAGGAACCAAGCCGGTATCTGGTGTCCCCACCACAACTGACGGGAGATGCACCAGTCTTTGATATTGGTCATCCAATGGCGGTAAGTGTTTTTGAATTTAGCGGGTATGAATTTGATGTCATCGTCCATTACTGAGGCGAGAGCAGGCTTGACAATTTCCTCCATCTTCACGAACCATTGCATGGACAGTTTGGGTTCTATCAC
This sequence comes from Barnesiella sp. CU968, assembly GCF_905219685.1. NCBI lineage: Bacteria > Pseudomonadati > Bacteroidota > Bacteroidia > Bacteroidales > Barnesiellaceae > Barnesiella > Barnesiella sp. CU968. Next base: position 1,161 of record NZ_CAJMXD010000328.1, on the reverse strand, counting down.
CGCATCCGTGCGCTCGGAGTGTCCAACCTTGTTGACGTAGTCTTCCACTTTTTCGACGAGTCCTGCCTTGTCGAGATCAATCATGATCTGTTTTCGGACATCGAAACGGTCCATGCCGACATACATTCCACCGGCTTCGGATATTGTGCCGTTGTCATTGAATATGTCAATTGAGGGGAGGTTGTATTTGTCACCGAGCATATAGTCGTTTACATCATGTGCCGGGGTGACCTTGAGGCATCCTGTGCCGAAATCCATTTCCACATATTCGTCCATTATGATAGGCACGGCACGACCAACGAGTGGAACAATGACCTTTTTCCCTTTTAGCCAGGTGTAGCGGGGATCGTTAGGATTCACACAGACAGCGGTGTCACCGAGAATGGTTTCGGGACGGGTTGTCGCAACTATGATATATTTATCTTCTTCTCCCTCTACGCGATAGCGGAGATGGAAGAGATGACTCTGTTCCTCTTTGTAGATAACCTCTTCATCCGAAAGTGCCGTCAGAGCCTTGGGATCCCAGTTTACCATGCGCACACCCCGATAGATGTAACCCTTGTCATACAGTTTGTTGAAGACGCGGATCACGCTTTCAGATCGGATGTCATCCATCGTGAACGCAGTGCGTTCCCAATCGCACGATGCTCCGAGCTTGCGAAGTTGCTGCAGGATTATGCCGCCATACTTGTTTGTCCAATCCCATGCATGATTAAGAAACTCCTCACGGGAAAGGTCGGTTTTGGCTATTCCTTCGGAAGCGAGCTTAGCCACGACTTTTGCCTCAGTGGAGATTGCCGCATGGTCGGTTCCCGGCACCCACAGCGCGTTCTTACCTTGCATGCGGGCGCGACGCGTTAGAATGTCCTGAATCGTATTGTTGAGCATATGCCCCATGTGTAGCACTCCGGTTACGTTTGGCGGCGGTATCACAATCGTGTAGGGTTCGCGCTCATCCGGTTCGGAATGGAACAGACGGTGTTCCATCCAGTATGCATACCATTTCTCCTCCACTGCAGAGGGATCGTACTTCGTGGCTAATTCGTTCATGAGAATTATTGCTTATCTGTTGATATTGTCGTTTAATTTCGGTTTCAGACCGAAGCTCGGCTGCATTTTCATGCAACGGAGTCAGACTCATTCATCCGGTCAGCTCTTATA
>NZ_CAJMXD010000327.1:0-3243 GCF_905219685.1 Barnesiella sp. CU968 | reverse complement strand
TTACGAGATTTATGGTACAGCCACCGAAGCCGCCCCCCATTATACGGGAGCCAGTGACACCACATTCTTTTGCCACTTCATTGAGGAAGTCCAATTCTTCGCAGCTCACTTCGTAGTCCTCAGAAAGCCCCTTATGAGTCTCATACATCTTCTGTCCTACAGTCGTATAGTCACTGGCAACCAATGCGTCACAAACTGCGAGTACACGGTCTTTTTCCTCAATGACGAACTTGGCACGGAAGTAATCCTCTGCAGTAATGTCGGTGCGGATTGCCTTTAGCATATCCATTGTTGCATCACGCAGAGTTTCGATACCGAGGCGTTTTGCCACACGCTCGCACGACTGGCGACGCTTATTGTATGGAGAATCGGCGAGTTCATGTTTTACCACTGAGTCAACGAGCACCAGTTTATAACCTTCGGGATTGAATGGATAGTATTCAAATTCCATTGAGCGGCAGTCAAGACGCATGAGTTTCCCTTTCTGTCCCATTACAGAAGCGAATTGATCCATAATTCCACAATTCACGCCGCAGTAGTTGTGTTCCGTTGATTGACCGATTTTCGCAAGTTCAAACTTGTCGATATTATTCTCATTGAACATATCGTTGATTGCGAAAGCGAAACAGCTTTCGAGTGCAGCCGAGGAACTGAGTCCGGCTCCAAGAGGAACATTTCCTGCAAAAACTGCATCGAACCCCTTGACTGTACCACCACGTTTGAGTATTTCACGGCATACACCAAAGATGTAGCGTGCCCAGCTTTCCTTAGGAGCATCTTCCTCATTAAGACCAAACTCTGCTTTCTCGTTAAGATCAAGAGAGATTACACGAACACAGTCTGATTCATTTGGCTTGATTTCAGCCATTATCACCTTGTCAATAGCTCCGGGAAATACGAAGCCTCCGTTGTAATCTGTATGCTCGCCGATTAGATTGATACGTCCTGCTGAGGCATAGAATGTTCCACCGTTACCAAACAAACCGGTGAATTTTTTGTGAATTTTTTCTGTTAGTTCCATATGTGATTAATTTTTTTCTTGGAATTTTAAAAATTGAGGGAGGAAAAGAATACCCCCCCTCAATCAAACCTTAAACAATCTTTTTTACCTTATCATCCTGATATCACTATCTAACAGGAATAGTTATTATTCCATCTTTTATACCTTTTGCGGAAGCCTTCAATGTCACATTGCCAGTCTTTTTTGCAGAGCGGATAATAGCAGTGGCAGCTCCACTAAATAGTTTCATTTCTGGTTTTTGGAATGACATTAAACATGTAGGATCGCCATTGGCAGTAGCCTCAAATGAGCCATTACCGGTTACTTCAAATTTGACTAAGCGATTATCAGTAGGAATAATATTCCCATCTTTATCGGCCACTTGTACAGTAATATAAGCGAGATCATCTCCATTTGCATTCAATTCTGTACGATGAGATGTAAGAACAATATGATGAGGTTTACCAGCCGTGCGTATAACCTCCTCTGCCACCGCATTGCCCTTGTCATCGTAGGCCACCACTTTAACTTCTCCCGGTTCGTACACAATCTCATCCCAAATTAGCCTGTATCGGTTCATTAGCTTGGACGCATCTTCGGCTCGATGTTGAAGTGTATAGTCATTATACTCTTTCCATCCATCACGTATCCTGCTTGCCTCAATTGAGGTATCTTTTTTGCGTCGGCCCTGTGATTTATCATTAATAAAAAGTTCGGCTTCTGGATATGACGTGTAAACCATGACAGGAGTTATCTTGCCCTCGCGTCCAGCCCAATTCCAATGGGGTAGGATATGAAGCGTAGGACTATCCTTGCGCCACTGTGAGCGGTAGAGATAGAAGATGTCTTTTGGCAGACTTGCCAAATCGAATATGCCAAACATGCTTGAATGGTTGGGCCATGCATCAGTATCATAAGGAGATGGTTCTCCAAGGTAATCAAATCCAGTCCATACAAATTGACCTATCATCCAAGGGAAATCATCATCTGCCGCAAAATCAAAGTCTGGGATGTTGCTCCAACTACAGTATTCAGTTCCATAAGATGATGATTGGTGGCTCTCGTATTTCATATCTGCCACAGGTATCACCGGGAACATATATTGCCCTCGTGAAGATACTGTAGATGCAGTTTCACTACCGAGTATAAGTTTTTGCGGAAGACGCCTATATGCCATCTGATAATACTGTGGTTTATAATTAAATCCCGGAATATCAAGTGCCGCCGCGTAGCCATTATCCAAAACGGAACCAATTTGATCCATGCCACAAGTCACAGGTCGTGTAGCATCAAGTCTATGTACAAGACTTTGAAGCATAAGTAATTCGTCCATTCCAGGCTTTCCCCATTGAGAAGGGACTTCATTACCTATTGACCACATAACTACAGAAGGATTTGAACGATACTGTTTTACCATATTCGTTACATCCCGTTGTGCCCATTCATTAAAAAATTTACCGTAGCCATTTTCGGATTTAGGACGAAAACCCCAGTCATCGAAAGGCTCAACCATAAGCATCATGCCCATTTCGTCACAGATTCGTACAAGTTCCGGAGCAGGCATATTATGAGCGGTTCGTATTGCATTGGCTCCCATCTCTTTCAGTAACGACACTTGATGGCGTAAAGCAGATTCATTTACCGCAGCTCCGAGAGGTCCGAGATCATGATGATTACATACACCTTTGAATTTTGTTGGTATATCATTAAGGAAGAAACCTTTATTCGGTATATATTCTAATTTACGGATACCAAAACGGGTTTCATATGTATCAACTACATTACCATCAACAGAAAGTTGAGTCTTGGCTATATATAAATTAGGAGTTTCAGGTGACCACAAAGCAGGATTTTTGACTATGAACTTTTGAGACAACTCCTGTCCACGGGCATAATATTTTGTCGCATCTTTAGCTACTTCAACACCTTCCGGTGAAAAAATAGTTGTAGATACATCTACGGTTTCTCCATAAGGAGATTGGTCAAACTGCCTCACTCCGTCAATTTCCATAACAAGATTGACTGAAGCGTAATCTTCTTTTATGTCCGGTGTGGTAATGTATGTACCCCATACTGGGATATGTACTCGATTGGTTTTTATCAAGTGTACATTACGATACAATCCTGCTCCGGGATACCATCTTGATTGTTTGTCAAAGTTCTGTAATGTTACCACCAAATCATTGTGACCAAGTCTGACGAGTGAGTCTATGCCGACATAAAACGAATTGTATCCGTATGGC
>NZ_CAJMXD010000326.1:0-3279 GCF_905219685.1 Barnesiella sp. CU968 | reverse complement strand
CACTGAAAATCAAGTGATTTCAGTGCTTTGCGGCGTTTTGCCATTTTTGATTGTGACCCCGGAGAGATTTATCTGAAACGGGGTTAAGTATCTTGTCTATCAAGACTTTAGAATTTCCGAAAATCACGGATGTTCCCTTTTTGCACACCCGGACATTTCAATGTTCTTCGTATATCTACAACGCTAAGTTAGCAATAATAGTCTGATTTACGGCATTTCCCGATGTTAAAAATTATCAATCATCAGGTAGTGGAGAGCAAGCTGAAATATCCACCTGTCTTATTTGAACCACGATACTCCACAAAGCCCATTCCGACCAATGCTCTCAAAGCTCTTTTAACGGTAGCCTCACTTTTGTCAATTATCGGAGCTATGTTTACCCTACTTATTCCGGGGTGCTCTTTGACAATGTGGAGCACAAGCTTTTCAACCTCAGATAATATTTTTATCGGGTCATTTATCGGGTCATTTATCGGGTCATTTATCGGGTCATGCTTGTGACCCGATAAATTCGGACGCATGAATGTAACTCTTACAACACCCATTTCATCTGTGACTGTCGGTTGAGGAAGACCTGCACGATTGCATTCCTCAAATATCATCGCCAGTCCTCGTCCCCAATGTTCGATTACGCCACTGTAATACATGCCACGAGCAATGATTTCATTTGGAGGATCTGATGTATGGGAGGCGAGAATATGTGAGCCGTATGTAAGTTTTTCAGCCGGTATTTCCTCTGGAAGCATTCCCGGATTTTCAATCTCGATACGGTCATCGTATATGGCCACACCGACCGATGCGGTACGCCTCCAGTCCATGTGTGCCAGAGCATTGGCGCAGCACTCTCGCAAGGCATTTATCGGCACTTCCAACTCATCTTTGCGATACATACCCTCGAACCGGCTTGTAACTGAAAGATGTTTCAGAAAGAATGGAGTAACTTCATTGAGCAAATCAAAGATGTTACCCTCTATCTGCTGATTGTCGATAAATTCACGTTTGTCTTTGCCACGGAAACGGGCAAGACGTATGATGCAGTTGTGATAGTAAAAGAAATCCTTGCCGAAAAGCACAGCGGCGGCATTGGTATAGACACCATTCTTCAGCACCTTGAATTTTTCAAGAATGGCAATCGGATCACGAGTATATGCACCATCCTTCAAGCGGCCTAATTCCAACGCCTGACGTATTGCCCAATGTATGCGGCTCTCGTCAAGGTCTTCAAACTTCAAATTTTCGTTGGGCAAGGTATCCCATTTGTATCTGAGTCCACCACGGTGCATAATCATACGCGAATGTCTGTCGTGCGGCATAACTGATGTGACACTATCATGTCGTTGATAAGGTCTGCCGTCGTATGAATAGGGTCTGTCAGGATTATTGCCCTCCGCCTCAAACACAATCAGCTTCTTGTCAGAATCAGTAATTTTGACGTATTTAGGCTGAATTTCCACCGCTGGCTCGAAACGGCGCAGAGCCTCGCCAATCGTGCGTGTTGTTTTGTCGCCAATTTCCTGCCCGACAATCTTGCCGGAATTTTTGATACCGAAGACCACAATACCTCCGTCACCGTTGAGCATACCGCACAATGTCTCCATCCCCCGGTCAAGTTGCCCGGTGGTTTCCTTAAATTCAATGTCAACGCCCTCGTGATTTTGGGCGAGTTGCAGTATGTAGTCTAAATCAAAGTTCATAAAATCGGTGCATTACGATATGCAAAGTTAATCATTTTATTGGAATAGTACTGCTATGGCACAAGTCGTCCATTTCTCAATTCTGACAACAATAAGTCATAGACATATGCCGGACTTTCGATATACAATCCTGTGGAAAAGTCCTCCAATTTGGAAAATGTTTCTGAATTGTGGAAAGTGGAGATTGCTTCCGTCAATTCCATTCCTTCCCGTTCCACAAGATAGCGGACAACATCGGCTGATATGCCCTCAAATAAATAACTCGCGTTCCTGTCTTTCATAATTTCTTCAGCATATTGATCGCTGCCTCCAGAGGAATGAGGATAACATATGATTGCCCCTCCATTTTTTTGGCAAACCACGGTTAAGCCTTCTTCGCAATCATTAAACGACAGCGTATGTTCCACATCATAAAATTCGGTCAGGAAAGCAATACCCTTAAAGCGATTTAGATAATTACTGGCCTCACGGATCGTCAGGCGGTGTCTTTTTGAAAACTCGATGATGGCTGTCATTATATAATCTATGACATTCTTATCGGCTTTTTTCATTGGTTTCAGTTCAACGACAGGCTCAACCTCCAGAGCATCTGCAATCCGGCTGATTGTGTTGAAGTTCACACATGATCCGTTTTCAACCTTCGACACCATCGCTTTCTGCACACCAATCATGGCTCCTACCTCATCTTGGGTAAGTCCCTTGCTTTTACGCCGCAGATAAAGCAACTCTCCTATTTTTTTGAAATTTGTATTCATGGTGCAAATATAATAAAAAGTTTCTTATTTGAGAAACATTTAGATAAACTAAGTGTTCGATGGCTCTATATTTTTCTCTCTGCGAAACGAGGCGGAGATGCAACGCTTGGCTGCGCTGGGTTGAGTGCCNTCAAAAGGTGACGGGCTGCGCCTGACACCCATTGACCGCACTCTGCATAGAGAAAGCGGGCTAAACACCGGTAGCCTCAACGCCGCGTGAGGATGCGCCGGGGACGTCGCTGTACCTCGCGCGACTCTGATCGGCAACCCGTGTTCTTCACGCCCGCTTCATAGTTCTTTTCATAGGTCGTTGCATCTCCACATCGTTGTCAGGGATAGCATTTTCGTATGTCTGTCATTCAGTGTCACCCTGCGGGGCTGCGCTGGCTCAACTTTCATGCTGATTATAAGCGGAGTTCAAAGTGTGTTCGCTCGTGGCGATGAACGTGCCGGAACGGGGTATTCTTTGCCTTTCGGCTGAAAAAATCTCCAGACTTCCCGTTGGTCAGCTCGTATTTTTTAAGCCGAGNGGCGAACACCCCTTGCTTTCCGTCACGCGGGGAGTTCATCGAGCGAACAAACTTCAAACTGCGATTATACGCATTAAAAAAATATCGCCTTATGACACTGAATGACAGACATATTAAAAATTCGAGCTTCACTCCTTCACCAGCTCAAACCGCATTAAAAAAGGTTGCAAAGGTGGTTGTGGTTATCCTCGGTGCTATTGTCGGTCTGATGATATGGGCGGTTGTAAAGCCGATATTCCGAGGTGTGGGGTGGCTAATCTCCATACTGACGATGATAGCGATAATCTACTGGTTAATAAC
>NZ_CAJMXD010000325.1:0-3287 GCF_905219685.1 Barnesiella sp. CU968 | reverse complement strand
CACGCCCCGACCGCTTGCGAACCACTCCGCCGGTCTCGACCTGCGCCGCCGCGCCCAAAGACACGGCTCCCGCAAAAAGCAAGAGGAATATTTTTCTGTATATTTTCATCTTTATCTTATTCTTCTAAAGAAATATCCTGTTAGTTTAACGCCACCTGCATCGGTGAGATGTCGCGTGTGATTCCGTCGGGTCCTTTCGCCTTGACATCCGTTATAAAGAATGTCTTGCCAGGTTTAAGTCTGCGGAATTGCTCTTTCTGTCGCGAAGAAAACCTTGATCCGTCGGAAAGTTCGGGAATCGCATTTCCCATCTGATCATAAAAAACAGTTGAGAAAGACACCACTGAATATGTAACATTCAGAATATCGTCATCTATTGCAGCCCCTATACCTTCAGATGCCATAAGCGCGCCTTTCGAGATACGCTTGGGCGATCCCTTGTAATGGACAGTGTTGCCATTGCCGTCTTTTATGGCAAGGTATGGCGATGGGTCAGGAAGTTTACGCACTCTGAATGTCATGGAACCTACCGTCTGTGAATGCCCGTCGATATTTGCCGACACAGAAATTACGGATTCGCTTCCCACTTTACCGGGATGTGCCACCCAATGGTCTCCGTTTCTTGTCAATGTGCCGTTTGACATTGTAGCCTGCACTGCCGACATAGGCACCCCCGGCACTGATATACTGATAGGGTTCGCAATTCCGGCATAAAGCACATTCATCATCGTAGGAGAGATTGTCGCCATCGGTTCCATCACGGTATATGAAGACTTGAACGGACGTCTGTCAGTGGTGCCGTCGGCTCTGGGCACTTCTATATATCCCGAGAAATCATGCGTTCCGACACTTCCTGCAACAAATTCATAGTGACCCTTGGCATTGTCGAGTTTCGAGCCGTTGATGAATATTTCAGGACGCTGTGTGGTGTCTATAGCCGCAAGCACGATATCTGCGGAATATTTGCCACCCCTCATAATCATATTAGACACCGGAATGACATATGCATTCAGCTCGTTCACCCTCACGTCTCCCATGTCCACAGCTGCTATAAGACCTGACAATGCTTCAGACTCCGCCTGTCGTATATCATTCTGCACTTTTGTCAGCAATGTGACAGCTGCTACTGCCGGCATATTCTCAAACATCTTCTGCTCCCAGGACTGAGAACCGACATCACCGCTACGCGCCGAAACCTTTGTAGAGAGCATATTCTCCACGGCTTTGCGCTTTTCGGCATCAGGAATCATGGTCACCACATATTTTCTGTATTCATCAAGATTCCGGCGCAATGCCTGACCCTTGTTTGTTGCCGGATTGAGCATTGTCACAGCCGATGCCTCAAGATCATCGTTATTTACAATATCGCTATATTTCCCGTCAGCTCCATCCGCCGCTTTTGCAATCGAGGTCTTGAGATCCTCGATCAATGCATACAACTTGTCGGATCTTTTATGCAACTCGACACCTTGCTGATACCATCTTCCGGCTTTTTCTGGATTCTGTTCATACAGGTTCTCGAGATGCGCGAACTGCACCCCGTTGCGAGCTGTTATATTCAGGTTAGTGCCCTGAATGCCGTCCTGAACCTGACTGAATCCGTTGAGCACATCGCTCGACACGTTCAGAGCAAGCATTGCTGTGAGGACAATATACATCAGGTTTATCATCCTCTGCCTCGGCGACATTCTCGCTACATTGTTACCACCTGCCATTTCTAATCAATTAGTAATGATAAATCAGGAATTGACCTGTTCCGGGTCCTCCTGCGTAAACGGATTCTGCGACACTCCACCCATCATCGGATTGTGCATGTTGATGGTCATCGCTGTAATCATCTTTTCATAGACCGCATTGAGCTGCCGCATATAGCGCGCCATCTTTTCTGTCTCTTCGCAATAACGTGAAGATTCATTGGCGGATTTCTCATACATATCGCGGATATCCTTCAACCCTCTGTTGACATGGTCGATGGTCTCAAGCTGCGATGATATACTTTTAAGCTGAATCTCATATATTGTGTTAAGACCGGAAACATTACGGTTCAGATCCTGCATATGCTCGGAATACGTCTCGTTAAGTGTTGCCATCTGCTCGGCAATCGCCTGCATCTGCGCCACATATTCGCCCGAAACTTCTGCGAAATCCGAGACTTTAGGCAACTCGGGCAATTCCGGCAGTTCAACATTCCTTACACCTTGAGTCTGACCTTGAGTATGACCTTGAGTATGACCTTGAGTCTGACCTTCCGCCGGAACTGACGCTATCCCTGCCGTGGCTTCGGAATACTCTCCGGCAGGATAAGCTCCTCCGGCAACCACAACTTCGGGATGCGCGCTGAAATCCGGGCGGTCTTCGGCATTCTTTGAATCAAGTACCGGGAAAACCTCTTCCCATGCATATTCCTTTGGAGGACGGTCGAATGCTGTCAGTATGAACATTGCAATCTCCGTGCCCATGCCGATGCAGAGCAGAAGGCTGCCCCCGGGAAGATGGAGAATCTTGAACAGTGCGCCCCATATCACAATAGCGGCGCCAATCGAATATGCGAAATTGAAAAACCGCTGTCCCTTCTCGCCGTGAAGAAAACGCTCTATCACATTGGCGTATTTGCGTATCTTAACCATTATTTCTTCTTTTTCTGTGTTCCTTTGGCAAAACCTATCTGTGAGCGCACACATCTGAACCCGATATATGACCGCTGTTCGTTCTGATATTCCCACATGCGGAGGTCTGAACGGATATTGCGAGCCACGTCTTTCCAGCTTCCGCCTCTGACGATTTTGCGTTTCATCTTGTACGGATCTTCTTTTGCCGCATCATATCTGTATTCCGGATTGAGGTCGGATGTCTGTCTGCCCACACTTTCCGTGTATGCGGTCGAGGTCCATTCCGACACATTGCCTGCCATGTCATACAACCCGAAATCATTGGGTTTGAATGTTCCTACGGCAGACGTGATGACATGACCGTCGCGCACGAAATCGCCGTCCATAGGTTTGAAGTTTGCATAAAAACATCCTCTTTCATCCATCGGCAACGTTTCCTCCCATGGATAGGGAGATTCCGAGTTTCCGGCTCTGGCGGCATATTCCCACTCCGCTTCGGTTGGCAACCTGTAAGGTTCTACATATACCCCCTCTTTGCCGAGCGAGCGGCGCAGATATTCCGTGCGCCAGTTGGCGAATGCCGTAGCCTGTTCCCAGCTGACACCCACCACGGGGTAGTCGTTATATCCTGCATGAGAGAAATACATTCTTGTATACGGCTCGTTGTATGCATTCTCA
>NZ_CAJMXD010000324.1:0-3294 GCF_905219685.1 Barnesiella sp. CU968 | reverse complement strand
AGGCCAGAAAATCGCGTAACCAACATGAATACAGAGTTTAACAATTTCGCATTAACAGATTTTAAGAGACGCCAGTGAGAATATGACGGAAAAAATCTCGGAAAATAGATTCTGAGGCATCAAGCAGTAGATTTCTTATGGGACGAGTCTGACCGCCAATAGTATAGGTGCTGTCTTCAACTAATCGTTCAAAATAATTATCGAAAGCGTTGGTAGTTCCCGAATGGGCTGCACGGACAGCGTCTTCTCCAATTACAATACCTGTATCGGAGCAATAGAAAGCCAAAGGTGCCGGCCAATTCCCATTAGGGAGCGATACAAGTTTGTTCTCACCATCGCGTTGCCAGTATTCAAAGGAAATGCGATGGTGAGATATGGATATGATTATTTTATAGCTGTCTCCGTTCATCTTAATAGTCTCAACAACGTGTTGTCATAGAATTTCATACCCTCAAGGATAATGATAGGAGCAACAAAGCTGAAAGGTTTACCGCCCTCCTGTGCTTCTCGTCTTGCCGAACGGAATTCCGGCATATTCTGTACATAACCCGAAATGTTCATGTCACGACAGGCGGTCTCAAGCTCGGCTGGATTAACCGACCAATTAAAGAGTTGGCGAGCGGCTTGATAGAAGAAGCTACAAAATTCAGTGAATTTATCGGCTTGGGATTTAGTGTTATCGGCACGAAGACGTACACCAATTTGGCCAAGCATCGCAGGAGTAATGGAGTTGGTAAACTCTATTGGCCGTGGTATCATATCGTTTCCTGTTAGCTCGAATCCAGACTCTCCGATAATCTCGGAGGGTTGTTGATTGCGAGGTCGCTTTAGAATGGTATCTCCCTTGGCTAAACCTTTCGATACTTCATATTTGATATTAGTATCGTGAAGTTGAGGTAGCTCAATAAGTTGCCATCCTGCAAGGGTTTCCATCAGATGTGCCTTGCCATAACCCATCACAAACATTTGTCCATAATATTGCTTGGCTGCTCCGGCATTAATGGTATTAAGCCACTGGAAAAGTCGAGATCCCTTACCGGCAAAAGTAACACGAACATTTGGTTTGCGACGAGCCGGCCATTCGGTCTCCGGAGTCTTATTCAGATCATCAATAAGTTTGTGTGCGACTTGCCCGGCATAGAACATCAAAAGCCCCGTTACATACATGTTGACACACATGAGCTGGGGACAATCAGCTGCAATGCGCTGATATAGATGTTCAAGTTGGTTATCGTTAAGACGATTAACGATTTGATCGAAGAAGTATGGCGCTGTATGCTCATTGTATGTGTCATTGCCGAAATTAAGTCCAACCATTTGTATTTTGTATTCGGCACAAATGGAGCTTAAAACCTTCTTGAATTGAGGAAATTTTGCAACAGATTGTGATACACGTTGAGCGGCAAAACGCAATGAATTTTGCTTTATCATCGTGACTCCATTCTTAAGATAGAATAAAGCAGATATATCGGTGGTACTACCACCGACATCAAAGCAAAGATTTAAGACGTTGGTTTCTGTGCCATATTTCACCGAAATGAAATTGGCAACTGCTTCCGCTTCTGATAGGCTCGGATTTGAATTTGCATTCGTCATCGTGTATAAAGGTTCCGGATCATACGATACCTCTTTGTCTGGATTATCCGGCATAAAATCCTCAGACGTGTTCTCTTCGGCTGGAGCTTTGTTTTCTTGTGCACCAAATCCTGCATTGCCACCCAAAGAGTTGTCACTGCCAAAATCTCCGCCGAAACTACCTCCGAAGCCCGAGGAACCGTTGCTTCCGAATCCGCACCCGAAAGAAGAATCTTGACTGCCGAATCCGCCTCCGAAACCGCCACCAAAACCTTCTTCGGAACCGGTTGATGTTTGCCCCACTGTACCAAACGCCCCGGTACCAATATCGGTTCCTAACGAACGGGTATCAGTATAGCGGCTAACATTTAACTCGTATCTTTCGCCGTTTTCTTTTAAAACCGGTGAAATCGTTTTTAGCGTCTCCCAAATACTCTGATATGAATACAGAAGTTGTCCCGCCATTGCAGATGGATAAGACCATTTTATGCTATTAGGTACTAAACCCTGTGCAAACAGCGTAGCGTAAACTTGAAGCATAAGAGTCCGCAAGAATGCACTCTTATGTGCTTTGTCAGCATCCGTGTCCTCCCACTTCATATTATGAATTTGGGTAACTTCTCCAACACCATTAGGATAGAACAAAGTGATTTTATTCTTTTCGGAATTAGAGAACGGAAGATTATCAGCAAAACTTGGGAAACCACCTACAACTTCACGCTCGTTCCTCATTTTGAGTGTTTCGCCAGTTTTAAGTGCAGGCAAGCGACGATTATCGTGAATAGTCAACACGCTCTTGATGGCGTTTGACATAACGCTCGGGCCTGCACCTTGAAAAAAGAACACTTGATTCTCACGAGGAAACAACGGCTTCCCTGGGAGCTCATTTCCCATTAGTGAAACACGCTGATTCCCAAATGAAAATCCTTGTTCCTGAGTGCTGTCGCTCGAATATGCGATTGATGTATTGGTACTTCCAAAGTCAATTCCCAAACGAACAGGATTCAACGATGAGTGAGCACCCGGGCGCATCCAATCATGAGGTAAGTTCGCGCCTTGAGCAGAACTATAGTTTATGAGAAGATAACCACCTTCGTTGCCGGTTGGAGAAAGAAGTCTTACCCCTTTGAACGGCTTGTTGGAGCGATATATCTCGTATTTGTAGGGGTTGTCAGCAACTGCTTCATCAGAAAGAACCAATAGTTCCGATTTGACAACCCTGTCCGGCGCAACTATTCTTCCGTCGCGACTTAAGAGAACAGGAGCTTGCTCTCTATCAACGACAATTCGGAAATAATCGCCTTGCATATCACCGACGAATGGGAAAGCACGGTATGACGTACTGGTGCCGTTGTGAGTCAGTTCGTTATACAAAAAGTATGCATCCCATTGTGGAGAAACGAAATTTGGCCAAATTAAAATATCCTTATTTTTGATTTCTCCATCGGAAGTATATACTTTCTTGAACTGTCTACGTATGCCGGAGTCAGTAACCAAAGTAAGGATTACTTCAAGGTTATCTGTACGCACAGACGGGTCATATGTCGCTTTAAGAGTCGATGCAATGGCACTTGATGAACCGGACATTCCAACCAAGGTGGCAACATTTTTCCCAAAAACATTTAAGCCTTGAGCACTTAAGGGAAGTGCAAAATATGCTTTATCTTGCATCCCCTTGACATCNGNTGTAAGAAAAAGAATTGGTAGATTCTTAAATTC
>NZ_CAJMXD010000323.1:0-3336 GCF_905219685.1 Barnesiella sp. CU968 | reverse complement strand
ATTTTTGGCACGCATAATGTCTGACTTTCTGCGTAAACTATCCGAAGTTAAAAATGGACAGAGAGATTTCACTCAAAGAACAAAAGAAACTAAGACGCAGGAAAATTCTGAAGACATGCGTTCCGATTGCCGTTGTTTCAGCCGGCGCCATATTCGCTTTATCCTCAATTGCCCCGTCGATGGACCGCAGCGGACTCGATTTCATCACTGCAGACACAGGCACTGTGGAGATGTCGGCTGACGCCTCGGGCAAAGTAGTTCCGGCTTATGAAATGACTATCACATCGCCGGTGTCCACAAAAATCCTTGAGATATATTGTCACGAGGGTGATGCAGTGGAGCGGGGACAGTCTCTGATGAAACTTGACCTTGCCGGAGAAGAGACAGAGCTGCAGAATCTCGCCAATCAGAAAATGATGAGGAACTACGACACCCGCCAGACAATACTTGCAAGCCGCACTTTTCTCACCAACCTTGAGATGAAGATAAAAGCGAAGGAGATGTCGGTGGAACGGCTTAAAACCGAGACCGACAACGAACGGAGACTCGACAGCATAGGTAGCGGTACGGGCGACCGCGTCAGAGAGGCGGAACTTGCCTACAAAACAGCCGTTCTCGAACTCGACCAGCTTCGCAAACAGCTCCACAACGAAGAGCTGAGTCATGCCGCGGCACGCAAAAGCAAGGAACTCGAAGAGGGCATAACGGCAAAGAACCTTGAGGAAAAACAGCGAATGCTTGATGACGCCCGCATCAAGGCTCCGGCAAACGCCACCGTGACGTATCTCAACTCGGCTTTGGGAACAAGCATCTCGGCAGGCGAGAGACTCGCCGTGCTTTCCGACCTCAACCATTTCAAGATCGCTGCGCAGATTCCGGAATCAAATGCCGACAAGATGGCTCTGGGTTCGGAAGTGAACGTAAAGGTGGGCAAGGAGACTTTCAGAGGAAGAATAGGAACAATCACTCCGCAGTCTAACAACGGCGTGATATCTTTCACCGTCCTGCTCGACGATGACAGCGACAAGCGTCTCCGTTCGGGAGTCAGGGCAGAGATAAACGTGCTTTACGACATAAAGGAGGAGGTATTGAGGATTCCGAACGGAACATATTATCACGGTTCGGGACAATACATTTTTTTCATAGACAACGGCGAGGGGCATCTGCTCAGACGCGAAGTCAGGCTCGGCGAGGGCAACTTCGACTATGTAGAGGTGCTTTCCGGACTCAGCGACGGCGACAGGATCGTTAAGAATGACCTCGCGGAATACAACAGCCGCAAGAAAATAAGACTCAGATAATCAGGCAACGCAGAAGTCGATTCGACATTCGTACGAAACACAGTCGCGATTCATGTGAAAACAATTAAACAACAACTAAAAAACAAACCATATGTCAATCATTAATCTTGAAGGTGTGGAAAAGGTTTACCGCACCAGTGAAATAGAGACAATAGCTCTTGAGAATGTTAACCTCAGGATTGAAAAAGGGGAGTTTGTAAGCATCATGGGACCCTCGGGATGCGGAAAATCAACCCTCCTCAACATCATCGGACTTCTTGACAAGGCAACCAAGGGGAAGGTGGAGATAATCGGCACCGATACCGAATCGCTCGGTGACACCGGACTTTCCCATTTCCGCAACGCCAACATAGGATTCGTGTTCCAGAGCTTTCATCTGATTCCCTCGCTGAACGTCGCCGACAATGTGGCTCTCCCCCTGCTCTATCGCAAGGACACAGGAGCCAAGGCACGGAAGGAGAAGATCGACAATGTGCTCGAACGCCTCGGCATCTCTCACCGAAAACGCCATTTCCCCTCCCAGCTCTCCGGAGGGCAGTGCCAGCGTGTGGCGATAGCCCGCGCAATCGTGGGAGACCCTGAAATTATCCTCGCCGACGAGCCTACCGGCAATCTTGACTCCAGAATGGGTGCGGAAGTGATGGAACTCCTGCATCAGCTCAACAAGGAAGACGGCCGCACAATCGTGATGGTAACACACAATGAAGAACAGGCGCGCATGACCGACCGCATTATCCATTTCCTCGACGGGCGCAGAATCGAATGAGAACGCTACTGCCGCCGGAAAGCTATTTTATCCACTTCAC
This sequence comes from Barnesiella sp. CU968, assembly GCF_905219685.1. Lineage (NCBI taxonomy): Bacteria > Pseudomonadati > Bacteroidota > Bacteroidia > Bacteroidales > Barnesiellaceae > Barnesiella > Barnesiella sp. CU968. The sequence continues at coordinate 1,229 of NZ_CAJMXD010000323.1, read as the reverse complement.
TTCCAACAGACAATTATGAACAATTACTTAAAACAGATATGGTATGAACTGCGCCACCAGCCGATGGTGACAATCACATCGGTAATGGGCACCGCATTCGCCATCTTCCTTATGATGGCGGTATTCATTACCTCCTCTCTCGACACGGTGCCCGTCGCGCCGGAAACAAACCGCCCCCGTCTTATGTTCGGACAAAACATACACATTAAATACGAAAAGGGCGAATCATCGGGTGGAATGTCATATAACACCGCAAGACGACTCTACGGAAATCTTGACGGCATTGAGAGGATTTCCTTTGCCAACAGCTGGGCTGACAATCTTGACGTGTCGGTAAAAGACGGCGACTGCGTGTCGCTTTTCGAAAAGAAGGTTGACGATGCATTCTGGGAAATATTCGATTTCACGTTCGTTTCGGGCAAACCGTTCGACAAGGCATCTGTCGATGCCCGTCTTAAAAAAGCTATAATCACAGAATCCGCGGCTGTAAGACTGTTCGGCAAAGCGGATGTGGCAGGCAAAGAGATAAAAATCAACCATGTGCCACACATAGTCCAGGGTGTGGTGAAGGATACGAGTCCGCTGTTAGTGCAAAGCTTCGCCAACATATACACCGTCTACGCTCCTGAGGAGCAGGATAATCTCTGGATCGACGGTTACGGAGGCGACACACAGGTGATTCTTCTCAAGGCGCCGGGGGTGAGCGACGAACACATCCGCAATCAGGTGAAAAGCCGATACGCCACATTCGCGTCGGTTCTGAAGAAGGAAGGGAAGCAGGTGGATTACCATCAGGCACCCTATACGGCGGAGACTGTCAATCTCGAATTCGGCTCAAACACCGATCCCGATCCCGACACACCCCGGAAACTGAGATACGCGGTCTATCTTATCCTTCTGATTCTCCCTGCAATAAATCTCAGCAGCATGACACGCAGCCGTCTGCGCCGCCGCGTGTCGGAAATCGGAGTCCGCAGGGCTTTCGGAGCGACAAAAGCCGGCATCATGAGCCGGTTCCTCGGAGAGAATCTCATTCTTACTTTCGCCGGAGGCATCATCGGTCTTGTACTCTGCCTCATATTCGTGGTCTTCTTTTCCAATCTCTTCATTTCCTATGGAGGGAAATTCGGCAACGATGACATAGCCGCCTCGACTCCTACAATCAACATGCTTCTGAATTTCAAAACTTTCGGAATCGCGCTGCTGTTCTGCCTTCTCCTTAATGTCGT
>NZ_CAJMXD010000322.1:0-3350 GCF_905219685.1 Barnesiella sp. CU968 | reverse complement strand
CCCATAAATCTGTTGCAGTTAATTTATCAATTAACCAGAAACGCTCGGATTTGTCTATGTATATCACAGCAAAGTTATCAGTGGTAAAAGTCCAACGAAAATAAACCGGTTCTCCGCTGATACTTCCATCGTCCCATTTTACCCATTTGTATGAGCCGGTGCCGTTGGTGTTAAATTTATATACCCATCCTTCTTCCTGAAATTCATTCGGTTCAAAGTTAGGTGTATGCTCATAGACCAGCTTCCACTCCCTTGCAGTCAGTTTCGCAATTATTTCCTGCTGGTCACTATCATAATAACCTGTACGTTCCTCACATGAAACGAGAACGAACGCAACCAAAGTTAATATCAGGTAGTTCAAATACTTCATCTTGCGATAGAAACGGTTACGTTGTCGCCACAGATTAAGGTTATTCCACTTAAAGTCTTATTATTATCAAGGATTGACGGTGCGACAAGCCGATAGTTATGAGTTGGAATAAAAGACTTGACACCCGAAATAAAGATAATCTTGGAATCGCTATTGCTCTGATTCCCCAGCGACACCTGTGCGCAATAGAATGTTGTGCAGTTGCCGATATTAACGGTCATTACCATATCTGACTGAGCGAAGAAGCTCACACTCCGGCTTTTGCCTTCCTCTAAGGACAAGGAAGCAACTCGACCATGAGAATAGTAATCCTCGTTTAGTTTTGAGATATAAAATGAATCGTTGGCATCACCGTCTATTACGACATTTGAAGTCAGCGTAGAATAGATAAATGCACTCACCCCGCCGGAGCGTTTCACTGCTGACAGTTGTCTGTTTACAGCCTCCATCTCTTTGATGAAACGGTTTCTGTTAATCTGGCTGACAGTCATAAGTTCCTCTCTGCCGCTATTGAGCAGATAATCCGAGACTGTAATCTTTTTATCAGGATTAAGGACGAAAGTTCCCGTAGTCCGGTCAACCTCTACAAACCGGGCCATTATCTGCGCGTCAGTTTCGTATGCTCTAATGGCTTCCGGCTCATTGAACACAGTGTTGCTTTCGCTGCATCCGACAAGGAGTGCGGCTGTCCCTAATGTCAACAGTAATATCACTTTGATGCTTATATACTTCATAATCGCTCAATAATTTGAGCAAAATTAGTAAGTACAAAGTTTCCATGCAAGACAAAAAGTTTAACGGCGACAGTTTTTATTTTTCTATGCATTAGGCAATTAAAGATTGCAAATATGGCGATTTTGGCGCAGACTCTCCAAAAGTTTAACGGGAGGAACAAAATTGAGGAATCAGAGCCTTTTCAGGAGTTTCCGGATATATATGCCGATGTTGGTTTCGTGTTCGTCAATACCGAGTTTGCTCCTGATTTCGCTGCTGATGTTGTAGTGGCGGCGTAGCTGTATATAGTTGCCGACATCTTTCCCTTTCAGACCGATTGCATACAGACAAAGATAGTTTATCTCATATTCGGTCAAGCCGTGTTCCTCAAGATACTTTATGAACATGGGGTGCGATGCCTTAAAAGCAAGACGGTTTGAGTTCATAAACCGCTCCTTGTCGCTTATCTTCTGTCGGAGCCACTCATCATAAGCGTTGACATTGGTATCTTTATCCAATATCCGCGCGGCGAAAAGTCTATTAAGCATTTCCACACGCTCCTTTATAACCTTTCTGACATCATCGGGCAAATCTTCTTTATCGGACAAATCTTTTAGCTGCTCGTTTTCTGTTTCGAGCTGTGAAATCCGCAACCTCATATTCTCGGCGGTGAGTTCAGCCGTATGTTTTTCCAACTCCAAAACCTCATTCTGCCTCAGAAGTGCGTCATTTTCAAGTTGCAGACGGGTCTTTTCGTTTTCAGCGACTACCCGTTTCATTCGTCCTATACGATAGAAATAATATATCACTCCGACAACTATCAGCAGGATGAGCAATGAGCATACGCTCAGCCATATTATTTTATCCTTATGTTGGATTTTCCGGAGATTGCTCAATTCCAAGTCATGACGCACCTCTGCAACCGTAGTTTTTTGATAATATATCTTGGAATTTTCTCTTTCTATTGCATCATAATATGTTTTGTAGGAGGCTAACGCCTCTTTGTATTTATCATTGGCTTCCAATGTTTTAGCTTTAAGCCAAAGATATCTGGACGATTTGCCGACTTCACCACATGAATCAATCAAATTCAATATATATTCCGCCTTCTTGGCTTGATCCAATATAAGATATCCATTAGCTATATTAAGTCTGGATTCATCATTCATCATTGAATAATCCGAAACAGTATCCAACAATGATTTTATGGCAGAGTCTGACTCAAACCCGATTAGATACGTCTGTTTAACCAATAATCTTTCATCCTGATAGTCCGGCACATATTGAGCAAGAGAATCTACCAAAGGCATGATGCTGTCGGATAGTTGTCGATTGCCTAATGCAATACTTCCATCCAATGCCTTTATAAGACTTGATTGCTGATATCTGTCATTATTCAGTTTGTCGTATAATTCAGCCGCCATAAGGCTGCTGGAAACATAATCCTCAATCTGATATGAAGAGAAATACAATACACTTTGAGCTACAAGCATGTGGGCATAAGTGAGCGAATCCCTACATTCATTTTTGAAATCATTTGCTTTCAGAAATGTCTGCATTGCCATATCAAAGTCCGGTATGTTCTGGTATATACGCCCTTGATAGTAGAGTGTCTTTAACTTCTCATCAGGTGTGCCTTTGTCCTTGTCGATATAATAGTCGATTGCCGGCTGGAGGACGTCAAAGGTGGTAGTGTCAATATAGTTCTTGTCAAGAGCCTGCGACATGAGCAGTGCATATCGGGCTTTCTCTGCTTCGGAGGTGACCAGTTCTGTATCAATCCCTTTGAGGACAGATAACGCAGAATCAGGTCGTTCTTCCATGATATTTTCGGCAACAGTAAGTTGCCGGTCAACTGCCGGATTGCCGGAGCATGAAACTATTATGCTTGTCACAACCACTGTAACAAGCATCAGAATCCAATGAATTATATGTGGGTTTTGTTGTTTTTGCATTTATAGAAAGAGGCAGAAATAGAGCCTACTTAATTACAAAATTAGCTAAAATTCTCGACATTAGGGCAATGCACGCTTATGATTTAGCATGTTTTGACAAAAAAACTGACAAAAAACATATGTAAAAACAGTGGCAAGTATATGGATACACACCATACAGCAGATTGACGGCAAAAGCATTGTCGGGCTGATCACCGGAAATGAAGACCCCGGAATCAGTTATGACAGAGAACTGGGTTTCCACTTCCCTCATCAGTGGAAACCCTACCCTCTTGAGGATATCGATTATATGAGCTCTGATTTGTATGCTC